>JBMYWE010000055.1:270-9754 GCA_049607125.1 Granulosicoccaceae bacterium
CTTTGTCTTCGCCCATAACACCCATCGAAGAAAAAAAGCTTTACTCGCATACAGGTAAGTCTGTGCCTGACCAGGCACTTGAAGCACACATATATGGGGCGAGCGCGAAGTTCCGCAGACTGACAATTGCGATCAAATGCCTTGTTAAGTGCCCGTCTTGGCCTCACTGACGGGGCGTCGCAATGGCTTGCACCACCGCCGCCATACCGGTGTGGTAGCTTCCCTCTATCACTTCTCGGTCCAGTTCAAGCAGGTGACTAAAGGCCAGCTGCGGTAGCTGCTCGGCCAGTGTTTCTTTACTGGTCATCATCGAGGCCAACGGTGGCCCACCGGTTTTATACGCCAGTTGCTCTGGTCTATAGCCTTCGAGAAAAAACACCCCATCTGGTTTAAGTGCCTGTTGTACTCGACGGTATAAATCGCGGCGCAACTCTTCGGGCAAGTGGCAGTAGATAGACACTATGCCATCCCAACACTGCTCACCGAGATCAAAAGTTGTCAAGTCTTCGCAGTGGATGTCTATCTCAACGCCTTGCTCTTCCGCGAGCTTTTGAGCCTTTTCTAGGCCAACACTCGAACTATCCATCGCCATCACGCGGTAGCCCTTGCCGGCCAAAAATACCGCGTTGCGCCCTTCGCCCTCGGCCAGTAGCAATACACGGCCCTTGGGAATCACCTGGTAGTTGTCGCGCAAGAAGTCGTTAGGCGCCTTGCCGTAAATGTACTCCTCGCTGCTGAAGGCCTCATCCCACATGCTTAATCTCACTCAATTTAACGTGCCAATTCTATTTCAATACCGGTTTCAAATACGGCGCCCGCAGCCAACCGCAACAGGCCAGGTTTGGCGCCGAGATCACCGCTGGCATTAACCGGATCATCGTGACCATACCAAGGCTCTAAACACACGTAGGGCGCGCCAGGCATAGACCAAATTCCCAGATCAGGTGCGCCGCCTGTGTACAGGCTTAAGCGCTTGCCTTTACTTTGGTGCACCAAATCCAAGCGTTGCGACTGCAGGCCAAAGAAGATCAGCGCGTCATCGTTAAAAAGCGTTTCACTCAGCTGTACACGGCGGCTCGATTGCAGAAAATTGGCCACCGGATTAGCGCCAATCAAACCGCCATCCAAAACCTGACGGTCGAGGGTTTCAGCCACGGCAAACTCCACCGACCACTGCTCTAGAGCTTCACCGTTTTCCAGTGGCAGGGCAAAGGCCGGATGCGAGCCAAGGCTAAAGAGCATTTCGCCGTTCCCGTGATTGAGCACTCGATAGCAAACACTCAGACGCGGGCCGCACAGCTCAAAACGGCAAAACAGCTCGAAGTCAAAGGGGTAGTGCAGCAGGCTTTCGTTGTCAGCGCGTATCGAAAACTCCACAGCAGCGGGCGACTGTGATTCCAACTCCCAGACTTTGCGCCGCACCAGCCCGTGCTTGGGCATGTCATAGCGGCGTCCATCGAAGTTGTAGCCGCCGTCTTTCATGCGACCGATAACCGGGAATAAAATCGGCGCTCGGCCGCTCCAGTACCGCGCATCGCCAGACCACATAAACTCTTCGCCACTGGGGTCGCGCAACGAGACTAGCTCGGCTCCAGTCTGCGAAATCAATGCGGTGTAGCCCGCGCTGGCTAGCTCGACTTGCATAGAGTCTCCGTCTGTTCTTTGCACTCAAACCGCTATTGTCACCCCCTGCTGGCAAGGCGTCGAGCGCAATTTTCTGACACCAGTGGCACTTTATTGCTGCATTTGAAAGCTAAATGAAAGCTTCGCTCGGTAGAGTACAACTGACAATCGGGATTCCCCGATCATTGGAGGAAAATCATGCGCAAAACATTTAGTAAAATTCTGCTCGCTTCGGCGATAACGCTCGGCGCCGGCCTGAGCCATGCCGCTCCCATGCTCGACAGCGTGCACTTCTTGATTCCCGGCGGCGCCGGCGGCGGCTGGGACGGTACAGCCCGCGGCACAGGCGAAGCGCTGACCAAGTCCGGACTGGCCGGGCAAGCCTCCTACGAGAATATGTCGGGCGGCGGTGGCGGCAAAGCCATCGGCTACCTGATCGAAAACGCCGACTCTCAGCACGGCACGCTGATGGTCAACTCCACGCCTATCGTGATCCGCTCACTGACAGGGCGCTTCCCCCAGAGCTTCCGCGACCTGACCATGATCGCTGGCACCATCGGTGACTACGCGGCACTGGTGGTTAGCAAAGACAGCCCAATCCAAAATTTCAGCGACTTAGTCGCCGCCTACAAGGCAGACCCCAAAGCCACCGCCATCGGCGGCGGTTCGGTACCCGGAGGCATGGACCACCTGGTTGTCGCCATGGCCATGCAAGCGGCCGGTGAAGACCCGACCAAGGTTAAATACATCCCCTACGATGCGGGCGGCAAGGCCATGGCCTCTCTGCTCTCGGGGGAAATCAAAGCACTGTCTACCGGTTTCTCCGAAGCGGTTGGCATGGCCCAAGCGGGCGAAGCGCGCATCATTGGCTTCACTGGCCAAGAGCGCGTAGACGCCGTGCCTGACGCGATGACCCTCACCGAGCAAGGCTTCGATGTGGATTTCGTCAACTGGCGCGGATTCTTCGCCGCACCTGGACTACCGGCAGAAAAGGCAGAAGCCTACCGCGCCACCATCGCGGCGATGTACGACACGCCCGAGTGGGAAGAAGTGCGTGCGCGTAACGGCTGGGTCAATATCCACAATTCAGGCGATGACTTCACTGCTTTCTTAGAGAATCAAGAAGGCGTGATCAAAGAGCTGATGACCAAGCTTGGCTTTCTATAAATGACACTGCCAGCGCCCGAACACACGGCTCGGGCGCCGGTATTACGCTGTCAACGCTAGCCGAGCGTTAGACAACCGAAAGAAAAACTAGCATGCGGTGAAAAACTTGTTCGAATAAATTCGAACCCACAGAGCACAGGCATTAGGGTGCGCTTGCCATTTAAAGGCTAGAAAATAAACGCACCAAATAGGCCACAAACTGGCTTTGAGTGCTTTCGATAATCTCCAGCTGTGGGTTCGAATTTATTCGAACGTTTCTTCGCACACACCGATCAACAAGCCCAATCCAACACTCTCACCACAAGGAATCCGCGCATGACGCTAGATCGATCCATCGCCCTGATCTTTTTGCTACTCTGCGCCGTGTATTGCTACACCGCTTTTGTCAGCATGGAGGCATCGCTGCTGCCCTTTGAGCGCAATATGTCCTTTCTGCCTAACACCATGCCCAAGTGGCTCGGTGTGTTGGGCGTTATCACCGCTCTGGTGGTGGTGATCAACACGGGACCTGGGGACGCCCATAAACCAGGCGACGGCGATATCGACTACCGCCGCCTGAAAGATTACAAACTTGGACAGGCACTACTGCTGGTGGCGGCCATGGTCGCTTACGCCCTGCTGTTGCGTTATTTGGGTTTTATCGCCTCGACCTCGCTGTTTCTCGCTGGCGGGTCGTTTATTCTGGGCGAGCGCAACTGGGCACTGATGCTGCCCGTGTCGCTTATCGCCGCCTTTTCCATCTGGTATCTGGTGCAAGAAGTTCTCGGTATTTTCTTGCGCCCCTGGCCGTTCTTTTTGGGGTAGTGGATTATGTTTGAAGGCATTATGCTCGGGCTGTCCACCGCCCTATCGCTGCAAAACTTGATGATGGTGATCGCCGGTTGTTTGATCGGCACTTTTATCGGCATGTTGCCGGGCCTCGGCCCCATGTCGATCATCGCCATCATGATTCCCGTGGCCATCACCCTCGGCGACCCTTCTGCCGCGCTGATATTGTTGGCTGGCGTCTACTACGGTGCGATTTTTGGCGGCTCCACATCGTCAATATTGATCAACGCCCCCGGCGTTGCCAGTACGGTGGCCACCTCCTTCGACGGCTACCCCATGGCGCGTGCAGGCAAAGCGGGTAAAGCCCTCACGGTGGCGGCCATTTCTAGCTTTACTGGCGGCACCGTAGGCGCGATTTTGTTGTTGTTATTTGCACCTGCCATGGCCAAGGTTGCGCTGTTGTTTCACAGCGCCGAATACTTTGCCCTGATGGTGGTCGGCCTGTCGGCCATCGCTGCCTTTGCCGGTAGCGGGCAAGTATCCAAGGCTCTGATGATGACCATCCTCGGTTTGATGATGGCCACGGTGGGCGAGAGCGCCCAGTTCAGTGCTGCACGCTTTACCGGTGGCATCATGGATTTACAGAGCGGCTTTAGCTTTATCACCCTCGCCATGGCACTGTTTGCGCTGCCCGAAGCCATCTATCTGGTGCTCGACCCCAACCGCTCAAAAACCGGCGACGGCGACAGCGGCGAAATCAAAGACCTGCGCATTACCAAGGACGAAGCCAAGGCCATCGCCCCGGTGCTGGGTCGGCAATCGCTGCAAGGTTTTATCATCGGTGTGATGCCGGGTGCAGGTGCCACGATTGCTTCATTCCTCGGCTACGCGGTCGAGCGCAACATCGCAAAAGGCGAAGACCAAGCCCAATTTGGCAAGGGCTCGGTCAAGGGCCTAGCCGCCCCTGAGTGCGCCAACAACGCCGCCTGTACGGGCTCCTTTGTGCCCTTGCTCACGCTGGGCATTCCCGGCTCTGGCACCACCGCCATTTTGCTCGGCGCACTGATTGCACTCAATGTCTCACCCGGTCCTCGACTGATGATCGACAACCCCAGCATTTTTTGGGCGGTGATCATTTCCATGTATATCGGCAATCTGGTACTGCTCATTCTCAACTTGCCGCTGATCCCGTACATCGCCAAGTTGCTGGCTATACCGCGCAACTACCTCATCCCGTTTATTTTGTTTTTCACCTTGATGGGTAGTTATATTGGGCAAAACAACGCCACCGAGTTGCTCATTTTGGTGGGCATGGGCGTGTGTGCCACCGTGCTGCGCTTTGCCAACTTCCCACTGGCACCCTTGCTCATTGGTTTTATTTTGGGGCAGATGCTAGAAGACAACTTTGCTCGGGCCACCAACCTCACCGATGGCGTCAGCTTTATGTGGGAACGGCCCATGACACTGGGCTTGCTGCTGCTGGCGGCGGCCTTGATCATCGTCCCCAGTGCTCGGGCCAAGTTGGCACTGCGCAAAACCACAGGATCCTCCATTGGCGACTAAATCTATCCGCGTATTCGCCCCCACCGGGGCACTGGGCATGGGCTTCCTCGACGATTCGCTCGCCAGAGCTGTCGAGATGAAACCCGACGTCATCGCCTGCGATGCTGGCTCAACTGACTCAGGCCCCCACTACTTGGGGGCGGCCAAAGCAAAGATGTCCGAGCAAGCTATTCGGCGTGACATGGGCCGGCTACTACAGGCGCGCGACAAGCTGCAAGTGCCGCTGATTATTGGCTCCTGCGGGACCAGCGGAACCGACGCCGGTGTGGACTGGATGCGCGACATCACCCGAGCACTTGCTGCCGAGCAAAAGCTAAGTTTCAAGCTCGGCCTCGCCTACTGCGAACAACCCACTGAGCAAATTGCCCAGTGGATGCAGAGCGGAAAAGTACAAGCCTTGCCCGGTGCCCCTAACACCAGTAGTGAAGACGCGGCCAGTTGCACCCACATTGTGGCCATGATGGGTGCAGAGGCCATCGCGCACCTGCTTGAGCAAGCTTGCGATGTCATTCTCGCCGGTCGCACCACCGACACCGCCCTCTTCGCCGCCATGCCCCTGATGCAGGGCTACCCGCCCGGCCCAGTTTGGCACTGCGCCAAAACAATTGAGTGCGGCGCTGTGTGCTCCACGAAAATGCGGGCTGACGGCTTGATGGCCGACATCGATGCCGAGGGTTTTGAAGTCGAACCAACGGCTCTGGATGCCGGCTGCACCCCCTTGGGTGTCGCCTCGCACACCCTCTATGAAAACGCCGACCCCATTTACATCACCGAGCCCTCGGGTGTACTGGATACCGGACAGGCAGCCTATCAGCCCATCAACGAGCGGCGAACACGCGTCACGGGCTCAGGCTTTGAGCACAAGCCGTACAGCATCAAGCTGGAGGGCGCCGCTCCACTGGGCTATCAAACGGTGGCCATCGGCGGGATCCGAGACCCTTATATCTTGCGCCAGCTGGACACTTGGACGGCCGAGATGATGAGCGCGTTTAAAACGCGCGTGGCCGAGTTGACACCCTATACGCTGGGCCAAGAAGTCCGTATCGATATCAGCTATTACGGACGCGATGCGGTGATGCTATCGGGCGAGACCCAAGCTGCCGACAACGGCCACGAAAATGGCATATTGATTGTTGTGACAGCCCCGGAGCAAGACACCGCTAACACCGTGGCACGCTTTGTCACCCACGCCGCCTCCCACTGGCCCATCCCCGAGTGGAAAGGCTTTATCAGCGGCATCGCCTTCCCTTTCTCTCCGCCTGAAATTGATCGTGGTATGGCCTATCGCTTTGTGCTGCACCACGTGGTGACAGACGTTGCCCCGCTGGATCTTTTTCGCTTCCACGTGGAGGAAGTGCAACATGGCTAAGACCACACTCGGTGAATTGGCGAGCTTGATACGCAGCAAGAACGCCGGCCCTTTTTGGATCACTTTTGATGTGATGTTTGATACCGATGCAGACTACCAGCGAGCCGTGGACAGTGCCGTTATCAATCGTGCGTGGGTGGCCTCGACTTGGCATATCGAAGAAGAGCAGATATTACTTGTTGAACTGGCAGCCGCCCGCGCGATTAAGTTTTCCTTTCCTCGGCAGCAAGTACAGGGCGACCCCGGAGAATCGGATCAATACTCAGGGCAGCAATACGCGCCCTTGTTGGATCTGCTTGTCGGCTAAAGCAACAAACAGCAAACCATGTGCAGATGTCCGCATACATTCGAACCTACAGCAGCGATGCGCCCATGTAGCTTCGAATGTATTCGGACACGACATCGCTATGCACCTTCCAATCACGCCACCCGATCCGGCGGCTCGTGCCCGTCAAAAAAGGCATCCAGGTTTTTGGCTACCCGCATGCCCATGGCCACACGCGTGTCTTCGGTGGCGCTGCCCAAGTGCGGCAACAACACGGCGTTTTGCAGCTCACGATACGCGGGGTTGATCTGCGGTTCACCTTCAAAGACATCCAAGCCTGCACCTGCGATAGCATTGCTGCGCAGAGCAGCAATCAACGCGGCGTCGTCGACTACCTCGCCGCGAGCGGTGTTGATCAAATAGGCGCTGGCTTTCATCTGCGACAATGCCTCGGCGTTGATCAAATACCGGTTGGACTCGCCGCCCGGGCAGTGCAGGGAGACAAAATCCGAGGCGGCAAGCAAGTCGGGCAAAGTACCGCACTGCTCAGCCCCATGTTGTGCCAATTGCTGGGCGGGTACCGGCGAGCGATTGAACACTTTGATAGCCATACCGAAGCCATGGTGCGCGCGCTGGGCCATCGCTTGGCCAATTCGACCGTAGCCCACTATACCCAGCACTTTGCCCGAGACCTTTCGCCCCACCAGGTGAGTGGGTCGCCAGCCAGTCCAACGATTCTCTCGGACCTCGCGTTCGCCCTCAGCCGCACGACGCGCCGCCATCAGCATCAGTGTCATGGCGATATCAGCGGTGCAATCGCTGAGCACGTCAGGTGTATTGCTCACCACTATACCAGCGGCTTTAGCGGCCACTGTGTCGATATGGCTATAGCCCACACCATAGTTTGCAATTATTTTGGCTCGACAGTCGATGCCTGCAAACACGGCAGCGTCTAGCTTATCCGTCACCGTAGGCAGCACCGCGTCGGCCTCGCACAGGGCCTGGCGCATCTGCTGCTGACTAAAAGGGGCGTCTTCTGAGTTTTTCAGCAAGGTGTAGCGCTCTGCCAGAACCGCCTCCACTTCGCTGGGCCAGCGACGCGTCAAAACAACTGTCGGCTTCACGGGAGCTCCTGAAATTTTATTGACAAGTCATGGTGCCTTGCGGCCCTCAAAAGCTCAAGTACACGGTGTATTGTTCGGTTATTGTGCTAGCCGCTAGGCCCTGAGTAGATGGCTCTAGTAGCCTGAGGCGAGTCAGGTTCTTGCTTGCTCAAAGGCACGCCACGCGACTTCCAACTTGTCGATATCAAAGTCTGGCTCGCGCGCTGGTCCAAGGATCAAGTGCTCACTGTCCAACAGCGTGCGGATAGACTTTTCGAGCTGAGGCAAAACCTCAGGTGGAATAACCAGCGCGCCGTGGCGATCGGCGTGGACTAGGTCTCCGGTCGATATTTCGACACCCTTGATGGTGACCTGGGTTCCTATCTCACGCACGTGCACAAAGGCGTGGCTGGGGCCGATAGAGCCGGCCACCACCGGAAAGCCAGGCTCCATATCGCCCAAATCGCGCATCAGGCCGTTAGTCAGCGCGCCGCACAGGCCAAGCCCCTTGTGCACGGTGGTGTGCACTTCGCCCCACCAAGCGCTAACGCAGTGAGGCTCGTCGATGTCTTCCACTACCGCCAGTGCTGGTCGAGGTCCGTCAGCCATGTGTCTGAAGTATGCCAGACGGCGCTCACGGATCACTTCTTTTGACTCAGTGGGCGCCTCGCGACCGGCAATTTTGGCGGTGCGGGCATAACCCACCATCGCCGGGGATTCTGGGCTCGATGCCAACATGGTGCCCTTGGTATATTGGTCAAAGCCACGCTGCCCCTGCGCCACTTCGATGGCATTACACACGGTCGGCGTATCAACTGTGCGCAATAGCTCTAACAGGGTGGGTGATAATCTCTGGTCAATCATAGAGTCTCCTTGTAAGCACAGCCCGGGCGGTTCAGCGCAGGTGCGCCAGTCGCTCATCGCAGGCGCGTAGCCATGCTTGTAAGTGACGATTGGTCTCGTGCGGCTGTTCAAGCACGGGCAAATGCCCGGCATCAATCACAATGGCAAGCGTCGAGCCACGGATCATCTTCTGCATCATGCGGTGACGATCGGGCGGACAAAGCCGGTCTTGGTCTCCACAGAGCACTAGCGAGGGTACGCGGATGGCGCGTATTGTCTCGGCTTGATCGGGCCTATCGCGAAGTGCAATTGACTGGCGAATAAACACATCGCGACCCAACTGCAGCGCCATATGAGCACACAATTCGAGAATATCGTCGCGGGAGTCAGTGTTGGCTAAATAGTTGGGCTTCATCTCGTCACGCATAACCGCCAACAAGCCTCCCTCTCGCACTTTCACTATTTGCGGGTATCTCGTTTGCTTAACACTGTCGAGTTCAGCGAAAGGGTTTGTATCTAACAAAGCGACGCCCTTCACCCGTTCCGGCGCCAGCCGCTGAACCTCCATCGCAACAATACCGCCCATACTCAGCCCCGCCACGGCAAATTCGGGCGGCGCATCACGAAGCACGGCTTTCGCCAAGCTTGTCATATCTTGATGCTCAGAAATAGGCGCACAATGCACCGCGCGCTCGCGCGAAAAGTGTGCTACTTGGTGACTAAAGAGCTCGGCAGTACACATCATACCGGGCAATAAAACAAGAGGAATCATGCGTCCTGCTC
>JBMYWE010000055.1:9764-9984 GCA_049607125.1 Granulosicoccaceae bacterium
AATAAATTGGCGGGATCTAACCCGGATACTTCACCACTCACACCAATACTCACTAGTTATTTGAGTCCCCAGAGAGCTCATTTTGGGATGCGCAGTAGCCGTCGGCTGCAAAACCAAGCTGCGCGCCCCGCACCGACACTTCTTCGTAAAATTCACTAGAAAACTAACTTCTTAGGTGAGATCTCCGGCGGTGATGAAACTTTCGGGCAATAGGGGCAAA
>JBMYWE010000056.1:0-9961 GCA_049607125.1 Granulosicoccaceae bacterium
CGTTTCCACGCCTGCAATAAGCGCGACCGGGTTTAAGTAAGGTGTTTCGCCTCTAGGCATGACAAAAGATTCTACAATCGGCGTGTCTCCGAGATAACTGCGAGCTTGTTTGCTGCCGTAGCCACGCGGCTGATCCGTGAAATAGCTCGCGACAACTTGGCTGACGGTATCGTGGCCGCCGCTGTTTTTGCGCAGATCAATAATCATGCCCTGGGTATTGCCCAAATCGCGCATCACATCTTGCATCACGGTGTTCATCACTTCGCTGTTGGCCCATTGGTCTAGGCCGTCTTCGCTAGGCGATAAGTAGGCCATGCTGGCGATATACAGGTAGCCAATCTGGCCGTTGTTTATGGTGCCCCAAATTAACCGGTCGGGTATAGCGCCGTCGAAGGTTCTAACACTGCCCTCGTCGAGCATGTCAGCGATTATCTGCCAATATTGTTGGCTCAAGTTATTGGCGTAGAGTTGCAGGTCATCAAATTCGCTTTGCTGGGAAAAGGCTTCCTCTACGATGACGTTGGCACCTTTTAATTGCGCCGGTCGATAGGTCGTGCCGTTGCCTTGCAGCTGCACATGCCCATCGTCCAGTGGTGAGATCATGTTGCTGAGTAGATCGAATAGTGCTGCATCGCTCAAGCCATCGTGCAGGCTTACTCTTGCATCGGCCACTCGAGCTTGCCAATCAATGCCGCGCTCCGTGAAAAACGCGTAGTAGTCAGAGTAGCTCTGCGCAAAGTGCTCAAACACACTGCTTGGGGTTACTTGCTGGTTTAAAGCTTGTGCTTCGCACTGGCTGGGTAGCGCAGATATTTTGTTCAGTGTTATCGCAAAACTACCGCTGGTCTGTGGACCCAAGGTGATGCTTTGCTGATCGCTAGAGAGTGCTGAGTCTGCAAAGAAGTCAGCCAAGTCGGTGTTGTCAGCGTATTCACTGAGCACACAAGTGGAGCGTGTGTGCTCGTATACGCGCCCACCGTTGTCACTTACCCAATAAATTTCGCCGTAGCCGCTGCGTTCCCACACACCTTGATAGGCCTCGGGCTGTGCCGCGGTGGTGGATGATCCGCTATCGCAGGCGGTGAGGGTGGAGCTCAGTAAGGCGGCGAATAGCCAGGTCGACGGCTTTGAAAGTTGTTGTTTGTGCATGTTGTACCTCGAATGTCTGTCGTGTTGCCTAGATAGGAGTCGGGTACAGAATCCGGGTCGATCGTGTGATTGGTCATCACCACATGTGGTGAATTTGCGCCTAAGGATGGTGTTTAGTTGCGGCGCTGTTCGGTGATTTCTTGGCGAAAGTGTTCTGCCAGTGTGTGCTTGCCGTGAGGTTCACCGACCATATTCATACCCATCGCCGTAAAAAAGAATCGCAAGGGCCCCGTTAGCTTTGAAAACCCAATATGGGGCAGTGTGCGAAGTACAAGCCGCCTGACTGCGTCGGGCACGGCCGTGATTTTCGCTGGTTTCTCCAGGGCTTCAAAGGCCAGCTGGGCGAGTTCGCGGTGACTAAACGTCTCTGGGCCTCCGATATTCAGCCACGATTGCTCGCCTTCCGTGGCGTCGGCCAGTGCCTGTGCCAAGTCGGCCCCATGGATAGGGTTGAGTTTCAGATTACCTTGGCCAAATAACCAGATTCGCCCGGTTCGCGCCATGGCAATGAAATCCGTCATGTCCGAAAAGAACCCCGACGGTGCTATCACGGTTGAGCAGATGGGGGCAGCTTGTAGTTCATTTACAAAGGCTTGTTTAGCGGCCACCAGCGGAACATCTAGCATGTCAGCTGCATTTAACACATGTACATAGGCAAACTGCGGTACTTTGGCGCGCAGCGCCTCGTGCAGAATATTAATATTTGCCTGATAGTCGACGTCTCGATAATCAAGGCCATCTCTCTGCCTTGTGATTCCCAAACTGGACACGACTAAATCGACGCCCTGGAGTTGGTTTTGTAGAGTTTCCGGGTGTGTGGCTTGCGCTTGCAAAAGCACGTCGGCCGCCAAATTAAGCTGCGAGGCTTTCTTTTTATCGCGCACGAGGGCTATCACGCGCCAGCCTCGTCGATGAAACTCGCTGATCAAGTATTTCCCCAGATAACCGGTGGCACCGGCGACAAAAACAGTTTGCATGTAGGTTTCTCCAAGTTGTTGATTGTTGGTTGCTACAGCGTGTAGACCAGCGCGTAGAGCAGCAGCAAGGCAAAGGTCACAGGTGACCAAAGTCGGCGCTCCGGAATGGAGGGAGTAAAGGTGTTGGCTAGAAAAGTCGCAAAGGTTATTGCACCAGTAACAAGGAATGTCCATTCGGGCCAAGCCAAACTAATAGCTTTTGCCTTGCTCAATACCGCAATCGCCATCGCCAGCAAAATCAAGGCTTGAACGACTGCAACCGGACGAAGCCGTTTCGGCAACACACCCGGAAATTGTCCGCCTAATGTGTACTCACCCCAAGGGGCGCCGGCCGCTAGCGCGAGCTGGCACCCTAGAGGGATCATTGCCAATAATGCATAGAGATAAGCCGAGATGGTTTGGAGATCCATGGTTGTAGTATCCTCGGTGTGTTATCGGGCACAGCTAATGTACTGTCTCGCTGAGTTTGTGGATGGTTAAGAGCATGGAGGTACTGATATTGAGAGTCATCACACGATGATGTGAAATTAACAGATTCTATTGATTTTTAGACCGCTACCTCGCAGGTAGCTGCGACAAAGACTTGCGTGTTGTAATCTGTTACAAAGCTAGAATAATTGACCAGTGTTCAGACTATGCCGATTTCAGTGATTGCGACGAAGTTGTTTGTACCGCCCGCTCGGCCAGAGCAGGTGTCTCGCGACCGGCTGTTGACAAGATTTCTCGCGGGATTGTCCGGGAACCTAAGCCTCGTTTCTGCACCGGCTGGATTTGGCAAGAGTACATTGGCAAGCGCGTGCGCCGCGAAAAGTGGTCGCGTGATCGCTTGGCTCTCGCTCGACAGTGCCGACAGTGATCTCCCGCGTTTCTTGACATACCTGATAGCGGCCATTGCACGAGTGGAAGCTGGATTTGGCGAAGCCGCAAAACTGATGCTTCAAGGGCAACAGCTTCCCCCCACCGAAGAGCTACTGGTCTCTGTGCTCAATGAACTGGCTTCCTTAGAGCGCGAATTGGTTCTTGTGCTCGATGACTATCACTTGGTTGATAGCGTAGAAGTGGATCAGGCGCTTGTATTCCTGATAGAGCACTTGCCTCCGCAGCTTCACATCATTGTATCGACAAGAGAGGATCCTCAGTTTCCCTTGGCTACATGGCGAGTGAAGGGCTGGTTTACCGAATTTAGAGCGTCGGACTTGCGTTTTAATGCTGAAGAGAGTGGAGCTTTTTTTAGCCAAACTATGGGCATCGGGGTATCTGAGCCCATGGTTTGCGCTTTGGAGAGGCGGACTGAAGGTTGGATAGCAGGCTTGCAGCTGGCGGCTTTGTCTTTAAGGGGCCGGCAAGATCCGCAAGAATTTGTAGATGCTTTCACTGGTAGTCATCGGTTTGTGCTGGACTATTTGGCCGAAGAAGTGTTGCATCAACTCAGTGAATCGGATCGCAACTTCATGCTGCAGACCGCGGTTTTGGATCGCCTAAACGGGGGCTTGTGTGATGCTGTGACCTGCCAAGCCGACGCTGAGAAGCGTTTGAAAGCTTTCGACCAGAGCAATTTATTTCTTGTCCCGCTGGACGATCGACGAAAGTGGTTCCGTTATCACCATCTTTTTCGAGATGTATTGCGCTCGCGTTTACATGAGCAGCTCGGCGATGGTATTGCTGATATTCATTCTCGTGCCAGCACTTGGTTTGCGGAAAATAACTTTCCCTTGGACGCTGTTCAACATATGTTGGAGGTCGGTGACCCACCGCGCTTGGCACTCCTGATAGAGCAGGTTTGGCCCTCGATGCGTGCGTCCACGGCGGAATCCGTGTTGGTGGATTGGCTCTCGCACTTGCCGGAGAGCGAGATCACGAAGCGACCGGTCTTGTGCGCGCACTATGGTTTTTGCTTGCTCTCATCAGACATCGAGCGATCAGAGTTTTATTTACGAGAGGCCGAACGCTGGGTTGATCAATCGGAAACCACGCTGAGTTCGAGTGCAATTTCAGTGCAAAATACATCGGCCTTTGCAGAATTGCCTGGCATGTTGGCTATCGGTCGCGCTTATCAAGCGGGCGCGAAAGGTGAGCTAGACAGTATTATTAGCCACTGCGAACGTGCTTTGGAGTTGCTCAGCGAAGATGCCGCTGTGTTTCGAGGCGCCGCGGCTGTGTTGTTGGGCATGGTCCATTGGTCGAAAGGTGACTTGCCATTGGCCTATGCCGCGCTTGAGAAGGGCCACCAGAGCATGCGAATTGGCGGTGAAATCAGTGGTGTGGTCAGCACGCTGTATTTGCTGGCCATGCTACGCGTGGCTCAAGGACGGCTGACCGAAGCCACGGTGTTGTGTCAGCAGGGTGAGGCGCTGTTGCCTGCTCAGGGTTCAGTTGCTCCACAAGGGGCGGCAGATATTTACGTGATCTTTGCGGCTATCAAAACCGAGCAGCATTGCTTGGATGAGGCGGATGTTTTTCTGGAGCAAGCGCGAGCTCTAGGTACTCAGGCACAATTGCTTGAGTCTAGACATCTGTGGCATGTGGTGGACTCGCGAATAGCTACCTGTAGAGCTGATTACCACAAAGCGCTGCGGTCGCTTGATGAGGCTGAGCAAGTATATATACCAAGCCCGGCTCCTAGTACGGTGTCTATAGATGCATGGCGAGCGCGCGTCAATTTGGTTTCAGGTAACGTGCAAGCTGTTGAACAGTGGTTGGATGAGAGAGCGGTGAGCGATGACTCTGAGTTGCATTACATGCTCGAGTTTGAACACCTTGTCCTAGCTCGGTTTTATTTAGTCAAGTTTCGACAAAGCGGTGACATGTCTTTGTTGGAGCGTTGTGAGGCTCTTGTGCTGCGCTTGAAAGACGTGGCGAATGCGGCTGGAAGAGTTTCTCGCGTGGTTGAGTGTTGGGTTTTGTTGGCGCTGAGTTTGCGAGAACAGCACGAGCGATCACGCGCCCTGGACGCGCTCGGACAAGCGCTTGCGCTGGCCGAGATGCAGGGTTACCGCAGCGTGTTTCTAGAAGACCGTCAGTTAGCGGATTTGCTAGTGGAACTGGCGCCTTCGACGCCGTATGCCGCACAAATGCTGGGAAAGCAAGGCGGCGATTCTGCGCAGTCTCGTCCTGCAGAATGCAAATCCAGCCAATTAAGCGAGCCTTTGAGTGAGCGTGAACTAGACGTGCTGCGCTGTCTTGATAGTGAACTCAGTGGCCCTGAGATCGCGAACAAGTTATTTGTTTCTCTCAACACATTGCGTACTCACAGTAAAAATATTTATGCCAAATTGGGGGTGAACAGTCGACGTGCCGCGGTCAAGCGGGCTGCCGACTTAGGTCTGCGTTGAAAATCATCTCTTAAATCATCCGATGTGGTGAGGTTCTCTCACCACACCGCTGCGTAAGCTTGTTCCCCTGTTGCACGGATTGCCCGACAACCCCTTCTTTTGGAGCAAGCGATGAAAAACACCTTCACCAAAGCTGTATTTTGCGCCGTTGTGTGGCTGCAAAGCCTTCCTTCTGTCTCAGCTGCACAGCTCGAATCATGGCGCAGCCACATCGGCCTTTATCTGGGAAGTAAACAGCTGGAGGAGCGGGATTGGTCGCCGCACGATCGGCATGATTCGGTGGGTATGTTACTGGATTTTCAACACCAGCAGTGGCCACTGGCTATGGCTGTCGACCTATTTGGCACCGGAAAAACAGAGGACGATGCTGATAGTCGAAGAGAAAGTTGTACCGCTGAGGCTCACCTTGGTTTGCGCAAAGTCTTTGAGTTTTCAGAGGCCGACTGTCTGTTACGTCCCTATTTGGGTGGCGGATTGGCGCTGGGTTCTGCTGAGCAAACGATGAAAGAGGACGGGGTGACGAGCAAAGCGGATAACACGGGCAGGGGCTTTTGGGTTGGCACAGGCGCCTATGTGTCTGTCTCGCCAAAACTGCTGTTGGGGCTTGATCTGCGCTACTCCCAAACCGAGTTGCGTTTGTCTGGGGACGAGCGAGAAGCGGGCGGCCTGCTGTCAACTGTCGGCTTGGCCTACATCTGGTGAGCCAGAGTCGATGTGTGGAGAGAGAAACATTTCAGGATTTTCCCTATGTCAGATGAAAGCTCGGTCATTGATCGTCGAACCGACAGCGCGTTTTACGAAATCATATTAGAGGGATGCCTCGAGGATGCTTGGAAGCCTTGGTTTGAAGGTTTTTCTATTTCGGTAGAGAGCGGATGCAGTCGGCTGCGGGGCGAGGTCGTGGATCAGGCCGCCTTGCACGGGATTTTGCGTGGCATTCGTGATATCGGTTTGCCACTGGTTTCGCTGCGGCGATTGCCGGGAGTTGAAACAGCTCAAAGCGCGGGTGGGTGATACATGTCTATGGCGCCTACGACTTTTATTCGAGCGGGAACAAGGGGTGATAGTGGTGGTTTTTAATGCAAGTTTTTTGAGCTCAGGTTCAACTGAAAAAGTTGCCAGCAGCCGTTGCTTTTTGTGTGCGCTGGCAGTGGCCGCGCTTGTTTGTGGCCTCGCGTTCGTGGTGGGCTTTGTGTTGCTGCTCGGGCCGTTATCACTGTACGTTAAAAACAGCCTAGATGCCGACTTCGCCTTACGTTTCTTGCAGCAACACAGCACCTGGCTATACCTATGGAACTTCACAATCTACGTGGTGTTTGGTATTGCTCTGGTGTTTTTCTGCATTGCGTTGTATCTGCAATCGGGCTGTCGGCATTCGATGCTGCCAATGGTGATGTTGTGTTTTGGCTGTATTTGGGCAACTCATGCCATTGCGGCGGGTATGTTGGCCAACGTTGGCCTAGCCCGCGTGTTAGCGCTAGCTGAAATCGATGCTTCAATAGCCGCGAGTGTGTGGTTGAATAATTACACGATCAAGCTCGGACTAGGCGGAAGTAACGAAATCATTGGAGGCTTGTGGCTGGTAGTGGCCTCGCTGAGCGGCAGATCTAAGGGAGTGCTAGGCGCGAGACTTGGTGGTTATGGCGTGCTGGTGGGGGTGTGCGGCTGCTCTACGGTTATCCCTGTGTGGCAGGAGATGGGCGCGGTGTTTGGTCTGGGAGTAATCGGCTGGTTTTTTTGCTTGTCTGCCCTAGCTGCTCAACGAGTAGCGAATGATAGTGACGAGCCGCCACATAGTGCAGGCGCTGCATAGAGCCCCAATTTTTCGTGGGGTGGTGGAGCGGGATATGCCGTGGGATTAGCCCTCAGCGCCTACGCGTTGTTGCCGGGTCTTGCTTATCCGCGCTGAGCAGTGAAAATTTGACCAAGCATTTAGATTATGGGTCTCACTATCAATTGGCGGGTGCAGGGAGGTGAGCGAGTGATCTCACGTGGACAGTCAATTACATGATGCGTTAAACTCCACTGTCAACTTGCACCGGTCTGTACAGGCTTCGTTTTTCGAGAGAAAAAGGGACGCGCAACTCAGCCCGGTGATCATCTAAACCGCCCGATAAGCGGAGGCCGATCACTCGGACTCCGGTTAGTCGTGCCCTGCACCGGAGTTGAATGTTCAGTGTTTGCGCCCGCAATACTTGTTCTGGAAGATGGATCGGTCTTTCATGGAAGCGCCATTGGCGCCGAGGGACAAACCGTTGGTGAGGTTGTGTTCAATACGGCGCTAACCGGTTATCAGGAAATCCTGACTGACCCGAGTTATGCCCGTCAGATCGTCACCTTGACTTACCCCCACATCGGAAATGTCGGCTGTTGCGCCGAGGACGAGGAATCCAGCGCAATTCACTGCGCCGGTCTGATCATCCGTGACCTGCCTTTGTTGGCTAGTAACTTTCGCTCTGAGCAGACACTCGATGCCTACCTCAAGAGCAATAATGTGGTCGCTATCGCCGATATCGACACCCGCCGTTTGACACGCCTATTGCGCGAAAAGGGTGCTTTATCTGGTTGTATCGCCACCGGCGAAAGCCTAGACGAAGCGGCCGTGCTGGCACAGGCCAAGGGCTTTGCAGGACTTAAGGGCGCCGATCTCGCCAAAGAGGTCGGAACCACCGAGCGCTACGAGTGGCGTGAAGGCGAGTGGGCACTGGGCGAGGGTCATAATGAAGTGCAGGACACCCCGTTCCATGTGGTGGCCTACGACTTTGGCGTCAAACGCAACATCCTGCGCATGTTGGCCAGTCGCGGTTGCCGCTTGACCGTGGTGCCACCGCAAACCTCTGCCGCCGACGTGCTGGCATTGCAGCCTGATGGGGTGTTTCTATCCAACGGCCCAGGCGATCCTGAGCCCTGTGACTACGCCATAGCCGCGATCAAAGAAGTACTGCAGACCGACAAGCCCGTGTTTGGCATTTGTCTGGGTCATCAGTTGTTGTCGCTGGCCTGTGGTGCCAAAACGATGAAAATGAAGTTTGGCCATCACGGCGCCAACCACCCAGTGCAAGCCTTGGACGACAAGCGCGTGTTCATCACCAGTCAAAATCACGGATTTGCGGTAGATGACAGCAGTTTGCCAGACAACGTCGAGGTGACTCATCGATCCCTGTTCGATGGCACTTTGCAAGGTATTCGCCTGACTGACAAGCCAGCTTTTAGCTTTCAGGGTCATCCCGAAGCAAGCCCAGGGCCGCAGGATATTAGCCCCTTGTTTGACCAGTTTATTCAATTGATGCAAGACCGCGCCGGACACTGAGACCCATGCCCAAACGCAGTGATTTAAAAACTATTCTTATCATTGGCGCTGGCCCGATTGTGATCGGTCAGGCCTGTGAATTCGACTATTCTGGCGCTCAGGCATGTAAAGCCTTGCGCGAAGAAGGCTACCGTGTGGTGTTGGTGAATTCTAACCCCGCCACCATCATGACCGACCCCGAGATGGCCGATGCGACTTACATCGAACCCATCCACTGGGAGGTAGTCGAGCGCATTATCGCCGAGGAAAAACCTGACGCGTTGCTGCCGACCATGGGCGGCCAAACCGCCCTTAACTGCGCTCTCGATCTCGACCGCGAAGGCGTGCTGAAAAAGTACGGTGTGGAGCTGATCGGTGCGACCAAAGAGGCCATAGATATGGCCGAGGATCGCGACAAATTCCGCAATGCCATGACCGACATCGGCCTCGCTACGCCGCGCGCATTTATTGCGCACAGCATGGAAGAGGCCTTTGCTGGGCAAGCGCAGATTGGCTATCCCTGCATCATTCGCCCGAGCTTTACCATGGGTGGCAGTGGAGGCGGTATCGCCTACAACAAAGCCGAGTTCGAAGAGATCATCGCACGGGGCTTAGATATGTCTCCGACAACAGAAGTGTTGTTGGAGGAATCAGTACTCGGTTGGAAAGAGTACGAGATGGAGGTCGTGCGCGATCGCAACGACAACTGCATCATTATCTGCTCAATCGAAAACCTCGACCCGATGGGTGTACACACCGGTGACTCGATCACTGTTGCCCCAGCGCAGACGCTGACCGACAAGGAATACCAGATAATGCGCAACGCCTCCTTGGCGGTGCTGCGCAAAATCGGCGTTGAGACGGGTGGTTCGAACGTGCAGTTCTCAATCAATCCGGTCGACGGTCGCATGATCGTGATTGAGATGAACCCACGGGTGTCGCGCTCTTCGGCGCTGGCCTCCAAAGCCACGGGTTTTCCGATTGCCAAAATCGCCGCCAAGTTGGCGGTGGGCTATACCCTTGATGAGCTGCAGAACGACATCACCGGCGGGCGTACCCCGGCCTCCTTCGAGCCGGCCATCGACTACGTGGTCACCAAGATTCCACGATTCGCCTTCGAGAAATTCCCCCAGGCCAATGACCGTCTGACCACCCAGATGAAATCGGTGGGCGAAACCATGGCGATCGGCCGCACCCTGCAGGAATCCATGCAG
>JBMYWE010000057.1:0-9897 GCA_049607125.1 Granulosicoccaceae bacterium
CATAATTTCAGTACCCACAATTGTGTCGCACCAAACCCTGAAAGCAATGGAGGGAGCCAAATATTGAAATACTGAGCAATATGCACCAATGAGATCCTACCGTTACCCCCTCGCAAGATCGTGCCTCAGCTTGCGCATGTCTAGCCCAACGCCAGTTGTAAGTCTTCGAGCAAATCCTCATAGGCTTCTATCCCAACCGACAAACGCAGCAAATCCTCGGGAATCAAGCTGTCTTCTCCCTCAATGGTCTGACGATGCTCAATCAAACTTTCAACCCCTCCAAGGGACGTTGCTCGCAAAAACACTTTACAACGCGAGGCAACCGCCAGTGCTGCTTCTCTCCCGCCTGCAACACGTATCGAAAGCATCCCGCCAAAACCACCGCACATTTGCCGGATGGAGACAGCGTAAGCCGAATGCTCGTTAAGGCCAGGGTATTGCACCTCGATAACTTTTGGATGCGCACCCAAGGCTGTCGCTAATTTCAGCGCGTTCGCGCTGGCCAGTTTGACCCGCGGGAAGAGCGTGCGCATGCCGCGAAGCAATAACCAGGCTTCAAACGCTCCGAGTACAGCACCTGTGTTGGTTCGGTTGTGCAAAACTCTTTGCCAGATGGCGCTATCTCCCGCTGTGACCACTGCGCCTGCGATCACATCGCTGTGACCATTGAGGTACTTGGTAGCCGAATGAAAAACCAGGTCAGCCCCCAGCGCAATGGGTTGAGTTAACACAGGGGTGGCGACCGTGGAGTCTACAACCAACCAGGCACCCGCACTTTTGGCTAGTGATGATGCCGCTGCAATATCACTCACCTCCCAAGTAGGGTTGCTCGGGGTTTCCAGCCAAACCATTTGTGTGGGCTTTTGCGCGAGTATCCGTGCTAGGTCACCTGGGTCTGCTGCGTTGTAAAAATCTAGGGCTATACCCCACTGCGAACAAAAATCGAGCATCCAGTTGCGCAGCCCCCAGTACATTATTCTGGGTGCAATAACCCGATCACCAGGTGACAGTGATTGAACGATTGCCGCGGCAGCGGCCGTACCCGAGGCAAACAAAGCCGCGGCATGTGCTTTTTCCAGTTCAGCCAATAGCGCTTCCGCAGGCATTTCACTGGGAGCGGCTCCTCGTATATACGCGCTTGCACCTGGCGCTAATTGGTAAGCGTTATCGCGCACAAAAGTAGTGCCTGCCAACAAGGGCGGTACCACCGGGTGCACTGAGCCGTCGGCAACTTGCCCACCGCGTGCCGTGAGTGTCTCTGGTTTTATGCTGCGCATGCTTCGCTCCTGCGATTGTGTTTTGGCGTCAGTGTGCTGCTACCATACCAAGATCACAACGGAGCGATCATCTATGACCGACAGCCAAGCACTCAAACTCACCGATGTGACAGAGCTTGCTCGCAATGCTCTGCGCGGCCAGGGGTTTTCCGACGACCAAGCGGCGGCCATAGCCAACACCATCACTGCTGCCGAGCGCGATGGCTGCACCAGTCACGGCCTTTTTCGAGTGCCGTTTTATGTCAAAGCCCTGCAAAACCCCAACACCGACGCCAGCGCTACCCCCGTGCTCAACTGCCCCAAGCCAGCCTTGGTGCGTGTAGACGCAGCCAATGGTTTTTGTCCCTTGGCTTTGGAGTTGGGCCTACCCGAGCTCAGTAAAGTAGCCAAACGGCAAGGCATCGCTGCGCTGGCAATTAACAACGCCTACAACATTGCTGCGCTCTGGCCAGAAGTAGAGCAACTAGCCGAGCAAGGGCTCGTCGCTATGGCCTTCACCTGCGCCAATGCGTTTGTCGCGCCAGCAGGGGGTAACAAGCCGCTGTTTGGCACCAACCCAATGGCATTTGCCTGGCCACGCGAAGGCCGGGCTCCCCTGGTGTTTGATCAGGCCTCTAGCGTCTGTGCTCGTGGGGAAATCCAGCTACATTTGCGAGACGGCAAACCCATCCCCACTGGCTGGGCAGTCGACAGCGAAGGCCAGCCCACCACCGATCCGGCGGCGGCACTGGAGGGAGCACAGCTAACTTTTGGCGGCTACAAGGGATCGTCTATCGCTTTAATGGTAGAGTTGTTGGCAGGTGCACTAGTGGGTGACTTGTTTAGTTATGAATCAACCGAACAAGATAAAGCTGGTACCGGTGCACCGTTTGGTGGAGAGTTTGTTTTGGCCATTGACCCCAGCAGCTTTAACACCGGCTACGGGCACTTAGCGCATGCCGAACAATTATTTGAACGCCTGCTTGAACAAGAGGGAACACGCCTGCCAGGCGACCGGCGCCATCGCATGCGCGCTGCGCAGGCCGACATAGAAATTCCGCTGTCGCTGTATCAGAACTTGCTAGATTATGCCAAGGGCGGCTAGTTGTTCTTGTGTTGCTCAATAGAGCTCTTGACCCTCGCCGAGTCTGAGCCAGCCCTTGATCACACGATAGGCGAGCCATATCATAAGTGCGACTGCAGAGAGCCACATCAGTGGTGGAAAAATGATCAGCAATATATTGATCCCACCCCAGAGCGCGCCAAACCACACGGTTCGCCATTGCCATCGAAAGTGATCATCCAACCAATTGTCGCGGTATTGATCTCGCTTCAGGAAGATGATGATTGCGGCGACAAACCATAACAAGGGAATAAACCAAGCGATGGCTTGGACTATGTAGACTGTCTGTGCAGTTGAGCGCCCCCGTTGCTCAAGGCGGTCCAGATCGGCGAAGTCAGATAAATCATCTTTCATCAAATAAGTCCTGTCATGCTTATGATTTCCATTGCCAAGCAGGCCTAGACAACATGCCTAGTTCAGGCACATCGGTAGCGCCTAGGTGTTTGGCCAACACGAGTGAGTTGCAGTCATCTTGCAAACTCAACGCGCGCACCAGCGATGGTGCATGCGAAACTACGATTAACTGACTCCTATCGGCTGCTGATGCTATCAATCCGCCCAAAGCAGGCAATAGGTCGGTGTGCAAACTCGTCTCGGGTTCGTTGAGAACCAGCAATCCCGGCGGCCGGGGAGACAACAAAGCAGCGATCAAGCAGAGGTACCTCAAGGTGCCATCGGAGAGCTCTGATCCGCGCAAGGCTCGCAACATGCCCGGCTGTTCCATGCGCAGCTCAAACAGCCCATCCTTGCTCTCGATATGCAATCGTGCACCGGGAAAAGCATCATCGACAAAGTGGTCCAATGCATCCGGATCTCCAATCTCTTGTATCGTGCGCACGGCCGCCGCTACATCGGCTCCGTCGTGGCTTAGCACAGGGGTGCGCGTGCCTAACTGCGACCTTCGCGCGGGAGCATCAGCATCAGTTCTAAAATGATCGTAGAATCGCCAGTCACGCACCCTCTCCCTCAAGACGAACATCTCGGGTGCCAAGCTTGGTTCCAAAGCATGGGTGAACATGCTGTCAAAACCCTGCACATGCTTGGCAATCACCCGCCACTTGCTCCCCTCTCGCACCTTGACCACCGCATTGTCGCGCGAAACCAAGATACTGGCAGGTCTTGGAAAGGGGCCCGAAAAGAGAGTCTCGTGTTTGAACTGTGGGTCGAGATTAAATGCCGTTTGACCAGGGACGGGCAAACCAAGCTCAACCGCGTAGCCCAAATCATCACTGGCAAACCCGAGCTTAAGGCGCACTGCGTCTTTGCGCGGCATGCCTTGCACTGGCTGCTCGCCACGTAACATTGAGCGACTCAGCTCCTCTGGGCCGGCCCAGAGTGTCGACGCTAGCCCACCTTCGGCCGCCAAGGCAGAGACCAAATTGCCCTGGGCCGAACTGACTAACAAGCGCAGAGCGCGATAGAGATTGGACTTGCCGCTGCCATTGGCGCCGGTGATCAGGTTGAGTCTGCCCAGCGGCAAGCAAAGATCGAGAATACTGCGGTAGTTGGCAATAGCCAGCGTGTTGAGCTGCGGCAGTTGCTCCGGCATAAGTGCTTACTTAGCTCGATGCTTTTTGATCAAGTCGTAGGCTTTTTGTATCTCTTGCGAACGTTCGGTGGCCACGCGAACCATGTCCTCGGGCACACCCTGTCCAATCAATTTGTCGGGGTGAAATTCGCTCATCAGCTTGCGGTAAGCACGTTTGACCACCGAGTCTGAATCGCTGGCCTGCACTCCCAGGGCCTGGTAGGCAGCCGACAAGCTCTCTGCAGAGGAAGGTGCCCTAGCCCCTGCACCACTACCCGTGCGGTGGTAGCCGCCGCCGAATTGATCCTGGCCTCGTGTCATGGCGATCAATCGATCTAGCGCTATTGACGACATGCCCAGAGAAGCACCTATCTTGCGCAGTAGCACTTCTTCAGCAGACTGCAATTGTCCGTCGGCCACCGCAACCCCGAGCAAGTAGACCATCAGCAAGTGCGATAAGTGAGCCGAACGACCACAGGTGTTTTTAAACCGTTTGAGCGCCTGTTCGACGTCAAAGTTGGCGTCAGTACCTTGCTTGAATAGCGCAATCGCCTCGCGCCGACGATCGGATTGCATCCCGAGCTGGTCCATGAACCGCTCGGTGTGTTTGATCTCTGACTCAGAGACACGGCCATCGGACTTGGCCAGACGCCCCATCAGTTGAAAGACGGTCTCGAGAAAAACCGTTTGTCGATTACTGCGAGCACCCGCCGTCAGTAGCAGGCGACCGCTGAGCACCGCTTCGGCCACGGCGCCCAAGAAATATCCGAGCAAGGCGCCCCAAAAACCCATCATCGAGTAACCGAGAAAGGCACACAAGAGTTTTAAAATCAGCACGAGTCCATCCTAAGGTGCTTTGCTAAATGCCAAAAACTAGCCCTTGCTCATACTGGCTATAAACTTGTCCGACTCGGCAATAGATTTGTTCATCTCTTTGATCAAGCGCTGCACATCTGTTTGCAAAGACTGGAACTCGCCGCGCAAAGCACCTACCGCCTGCGCGTTTAGGTTGTGCTTGAGGTAGAGCACATTGTCTTTAAAGGTGTTGAGCACAGGTTTCATGCTGGACTCGGCGTTGCGCATAGTGCGCAGCAACTTACTGTAGTTGCCTCGGGTATCGTTTAGTTGGCTCTTGGCCGATTGACGCAATTTAGCATTGGTGTACTGGCCCAGCTCGTCTTCCCATTCATCAAAGAGTGCATTGGCGACTTCGTCCACCTCGTCGACTCGCTCACTTACAAGCTCTGCAGCAGAGAGACTGTCTTCGTATTCAGCGTTAAGCTTGTCGTAGGCGCGCTTGAGATCGGTATCCTCGATGGCCACAACCGAGCCAAACTGTTCCAGAGCATCTTTAAACTCGACCTGTGCATCGGCCTGTGCATCCCGGGCGTCCTCTACCCGTTCTTCGAGGATATCTCGCTTGTGATAACCAACTTGCTCCCACGCGCTGTAATAAGCGGTGGCACAACCATTGAGCGTCAGCACGGCGAGTGCGGCTGTTGTGAGCATAATTCGACGCGAATTCATCTGCGGGCTCCAAGGGGGAAGTCTAAAACGCAAAGTATAACCGCAAATGGCAAAAACGGCGCATGACGAGCTAATAATCAATCACTTGGCTCGACCGAGAGTACTTCAACCCGCGCCGTCTCTGGGTGCCGCCAGCGCACGTTGAAACCTGCGAGGCGCACGCCGTATACCCGCTGCGTGTCTTCGCGCTGATAAGCCGGGCGCGGGTCCTGCCCCAAGCTTTGCTCGATCAGAGCACTGAGCCGTGTACTGGAGGGCCCGATGCGACGCAGCTGGCGTTCTGCCTCCGTGGCAAAAAACACCTCAGCGCTAGGAGGCGCCTCGACCGCCATGCTGTGCTCGGCGTCAGGCACGCTGTCACTCCACGGCAGGTAAGGCTTGATATCCAATACCGGTGTTCCATCGAGCAGATCGGCACCGCCAATCAACAAACTATGACGCTCTACCGCCAACAAACGTACCACCGACAAACCGATGGGGTTCGGCCGGTGAGTCGAACGGGTGGCAAACACACCCACCCGCTCGTTACCCCCCAGTCGCGGTGGCCGCACCTTGGCGCTGACGCACCGGTTGCTAACCGCATGAAACACGAACTGCATCCACACATGTGAGGCGAGCTCTATACCGTCGAGAGCACCTTGGCTAGCCCACCTCGGATCTACATCCACCCAGGCACGCGCCGCTGGCGCTAGGTTGGGCTGTCGAGGTATGGCGAACTTTTCTTGGTAGTCCGACCGCACGGTGGCGATAGCTTGGAATTTAAACGCTTGCACTGCTTGGCGATCCTTGATTTCACGTGACGGATTTTAGCAATCTCATCTTGCGGTTGTTATAAGATGAGCGGCTGACACTTCAAAACAACCGCCCCATGCCCCTCACTCGCGCCAAGATTCCAACCTATTCTGAACTTTCGTCACTGACAATTAGGAGACAGCCATGATTCGGGCTCAGTCGGTAGCGCTGCGCCGCGGCACGCAGTTGCTGTTCAGCGACGCCAACTTCTCGCTACACGCGGGCCAGCGGGTGGGCATCACAGGTGCCAACGGTTGCGGCAAAAGCTCCCTGCTAGCCGTGTTGTGTGGCGAGGTAGAAGTAGACAGCGGTGAGATCAGTGTACCGCCGGAGTGGGCAGTTGCCCATGTAGCTCAGCACACCCCCTCGAGCGACCGCTCTGCTCTGGATTACGCCATCGACGGAGACACCGCACTCAGACAGTTGCAAAACGAGGCGCAACTAGCCGAGCAAGCCCACGACGGCACTCGTCACGCGAGCTTGTTGGCTGAACTGGAAAGTGCTGGTGCCTACACCGCCGAGGCACGCGCAGCGCAAATGCTTTCGGGATTAGGCTTTAGACAAGAAGATTTGCAGCGATCGCTGAAGGAGTTTTCGGGTGGCTGGCGCATGCGACTCAACCTCGCACAGGCCTTGATGTGCCGCAGCGATTTGCTGTTACTGGACGAGCCGACCAACCATCTGGACCTCGATGCGGTGGTGTGGCTAGAGCAATGGCTATCCCGTTACGAAGGCACCCTGTTGTTGATTTCACACGACCGGGAGTTTTTGGACTCCGTGGTTGGACAAATCTTGCACTTCGAGCACAACAAGGTCGCCTTATACACAGGAAATTACAGCGAATTCGAAACCCAGCGCGCCGCGCATTTAGCCAACCAACAGTCGGCTTTCGAAAAGCAACAACGCGAGATTGCGCACATGGAGAGTTTTGTGACGCGCTTTAAAGCCAAGGCAACCAAGGCCAAGCAAGCCCAGAGTCGAGTCAAAGCGCTTGAACGCATGACACGCATCACTGCCGCACATGTGGATTCACCTTTTTCATTTGGCTTTAGCACGCCAAAAGACTTGCCGGAACGATTACTACAACTTGAAAAAGCGCAGCTGGGCTACGGCGACAAGAGCATATTAGCCAGCGTCTCTCTTGATTTGCGCGCCGGTGATCGCATCGGACTGATTGGCCCTAACGGGGCGGGCAAATCCACCCTGATCAAAGCACTGGCGCGCGAGCTAGAGCCGCTCTCGGGCGATCTCCACAGTCACGATAAAATGACGCTAGGATATTTTGCTCAGCATCAATTGGAACAACTGCGCCTAGACCGCTCGCCACTACAGCATTTGCAAGACGCCTTCCCCGCCCAAACAGAAGCGGAACATCGCTCTCATTTGGGGCGTTTTGGCTTTGTGGGCGATCGGGTATTTGAAGCCGTTGCCCCATTTTCAGGCGGTGAAAAAGCCCGATTAGTGCTGGCACTTTTGGTTCGCAGCGCACCCAACTTGCTGCTGCTCGACGAACCAACCAACCATCTAGATCTCGAGATGCGCCACGCTTTGGCCACAGCGCTACAAGCATTTGAAGGAGCAGTAGTATTAATATCTCACGATCGCCATCTGCTGCGAGTGTGCTGCGATAAACTTCTACTCGTGGCGCAAGGGTCTGCCGTCGCCTACGAAAACGATCTCGACAGCTACGCCCAGTGGCTGCTGCAAGAACGCAAAAACAGTGACACTTCTGCGGCAGTGCAACAAAACAAACCGGACCGCAGAGAACAACGCCGCGAACAGGCCCAGGCCCGAGCCAAACTGCAGCCCTTGCGCAATCGCGCTAGGCAAAATGAGCGACAAATGGAAAAGTTGCAAGGCCAATTAGCAGAACTAGAAAAACAGCTTGCCGACCCTGCACTTTACGAATCTGCTCAAAGTACAAAGCTGCAAGAAGTCATTCAGCAGCAGGCTAAAGTCCGCGAAGAACTGGAGTCGACCGAGATGGACTGGCTTGCTGCGATGGAAGCGATCGAAGCGGCAGAGTCAGCAAAATAGCGGGCCTTCATGCACTATCGCGCTGCAGTGCAACAACAACCCTATTTCGGTGCATAGCCATGCACCGCAGTCGCGCGCCTCACGAGAAGATTTATATTGCATTTTCTGTGCTTGCACTAGCTATTGAAATGCAGATACAGTGGTCGGGTGTCAGGTCGCATATACCTGATACGCAGACAGGACCGACCGGCGCGGTAGTTGGCTACCGCAGCATGCTCTTCCTTTACTTAGACAGGATTGATTCGACAGAATGACAAGCGGTGACGGGAACGATGCTTTTGTTGCTTTCGAGCACGTGCAAAAGAGCTACGATGGCGAAACACTGGTTGTAAAAGACCTCAACCTTTCTATTGGTCGAGGAGAGTTCCTCACCATGCTTGGTCCGTCTGGCTCGGGCAAGACAACATGCCTCATGATGCTGGCCGGTTTTGAAACGGCAACGCACGGCGAGATCAAGCTTGGCGGCAAGCCAATTAACAACATCCCGCCCTATAAGCGTGGCATCGGTATGGTTTTTCAAAACTACGCCCTGTTTCCGCATATGAGTGTGCATGAGAATCTCGCCTTCCCTCTTGAAGTGCGCGGCATGTCCAAATCTGAGATTGAGACCAAGGTAAAACGCGCTCTCGACATGGTGCAAATGGGGGCCTTTGGTGGTCGCCGTCCGGCTCAGCTATCCGGTGGGCAGCAACAGCGAATAGCAGTCGCTCGGGCGCTGGTATTTGACCCGGAACTTGTCCTTATGGATGAACCGCTCGGCGCGTTGGACAAACAGCTCCGCGAGCAGATGCAGTACGAAATCAAACACATCCACGAGACTTTGGGCGTGACCGTGGTATACGTCACCCATGACCAATCCGAAGCGCTGACTATGTCAGACCGCATCGCGGTTTTTGAAGACGGTCGCATACAGCAGCTGGCGGACCCGGCCACTCTCTACGAACGCCCAGACAACTCCTTCGTGGCGCAGTTTATCGGTGAGAACAACAAGCTCGAAGGTGTCGTGCGCAGTATTGAAAACGAGATCGCCACGGTGCAATTCACCGACGGCGCCAGCTGCAAAGCACTGGCAGTCAACTGCGCTGGTGTTGATCAAAAAACCTTGCTCTCGATTCGCCCGGAGCGAGTAAAAATCGAAGAACAAGCGGGCCCAGATACCATTAGTGCCAAAGTGTTAGAACTCATTTATCTCGGCGACCACATCCGCTGCCGCATGGATGTTCACGGACACAATGAGTTTATTGTCAAAGTCCCCAACAACAGCAACCAGCGAGCGCTCGAGCAGGGCCAAGTGGCACATGTCAGCTGGAAGCCAGAGGATTGCCGCGCGCTCGATTTAACCGACGGCAATTGACTGACTACTTTTTTAAATGAGCTTGATGCACCTATCACCCGAAGCGCTCAGGCTCCGATTTACACTCGGGTAAACCCTCCAGGGAGCACAACATGAAACGCAATCAAATCAGCATGGGTATTGCTGCTGCACTCGTTATGGGCGCAGCTAACGCAGCGGACACGATCACCGTCGTCTCTTGGGGTGGTGCATACACCACTTCCCAAGTTGAGGCCTATCACAAGCCGTTCACGGCTGAGACTGGTATCAAGATCAACTCAATCGACTCTGACAACCCTGC
>JBMYWE010000058.1:0-7180 GCA_049607125.1 Granulosicoccaceae bacterium
ACAGCGACAGACGCCGGCTCTTCTAGGCTAGGCGAGGAGGAGGAACTCAGTGAGTGGGTGCTGCTGCGCGTCAATGACGCGCGCACCGTATTGTGGTCGGCTGCGGGGGCCTTCTCTGACACTTGATTGCCTGCGTGCGGTAAATTCATGTATTACCAAAACGCAGTATTTATGCCAGAGAAGGTTTCCTTTTAAATCAGGGACTTAGAGAGGCTCTTTTGAGAGCAGTCAGGATTATGACGCCGCTTCTGTCTCTACGCGCATGATATTGTATTTACGCATTTTTTCGACCAAGGTTGTACGCCTGATCTTTAAGCGTTTGGCAGCATGGGCGACGACGCCACCGGCCTCGTCTAACGCCTGCTGAATCAAGCTGGTTTCGATATCGGTCAGATGCTGTTTTAAGTCAATACCGTCACGCGGCAAGCGTGGTGACGCGGTTGTCGTGTAGCTTGGCAAGGCGCCCACGAGGTTATCTTCGCTTGGCGCAGCGGCTCTAGGCACATCGGGAATAACCGATTCCGCAGGCAGCTTTTCACCCTGCTCTGACGCACCGCCACCGGCTTGAAGAAGTTTTTCGGGCAAATCTGCCGCGTCGACAACCGCATACGGGTAGAGAACTGACAAGCGCTCAACCATGTTGGCTAGCTCTCGCACATTGCCCGGCCAATCGTAATTACACATGGCAACCAGAGCTGCATTGGTCAATTTGACCGAGATGTTTTTTTCGTGCTCCAAACGGGTGATTAACTCTTGAACTAACAAGGGCAAATCTTCCAAGCGGTCTTTCAGGCGCGGCATCTCAATCGGCACAACATTTAGGCGGTAGAACAAATCCTCACGGAACTTGCCCTTGTCGATTTGCTTTTCTAGGTTTTGGTGCGTCGCCGCGACGATTCGCACATCGGTGTCGATGGTCTTGCTACTGCCGACACGCTCAAAGCAACGCTCTTGCAGCACTCGTAGCAACTTGACCTGCATGGGAAGCGGCATGTCGCCGATTTCGTCCAAGAATATCGTGCCGCCTTCGGCCATTTCAAAACGCCCTTGGCGCGCGGCAATAGCCCCGGTAAAAGCACCTTTTTCATGACCAAAGAGCTCGCTCTCAAGCAAGTCAGGAGGGATTGCCCCGCAATTGATGGGCACAAAAGGCTTGTTGCGCCGCTTGGAGTAATAATGGATGTTGCGAGCAACCACCTCTTTACCCGTGCCAGACTCACCGAGAATCAGTACCGTGGCATCAGAAGGTGCGACCTTGTCAATCATATCGCGCACACCACGCACGCTGCGGCTGTTACCCACCAGTGATCGAAACAGCTCAATATTGCCTGAGCCCTTTTTTGCCTTACTATCAGATTTGCGCTTTTTGGCGAAGATCTCGGCCTTGTGCAGCAAGTTGGAGATCACCGGATAGCGAGCGTCGAAACGAATCAGCCCCATAAACAACATGGCAAGACTGCTCATTTCACTGTTGGTTGGCTCATCATCGAGTAGCAGGACAAAAGCCGGAGCGTCATCTTGGTTTTCTTTGATGTTTTTGACCAACTCCACCACTTCAGGGTGATTGGCGACAAAGACAACCTCGTAGCGTTCCAAGCTCTGCTCTGTCCCCAGTACAGAAGGCTGGCATAAGACATCGCTCTCGCAGTCGATGAATTGCAAGATACTGGCAAAGCGCTCGGCGCGGTTCATATCGGAATCAACAATCAGTGCGCGTGATTGGGGCTGTCTACTCATGCGTATAGTCTTCTGTGTGAGTCGAATTCAATGGCGAGCGAGCGCCACAGGTTTTCTAAGCTCGATCAACAACAAATTTGCTAGACACAAACACCCTCCAAGGAGACAGCACAAGGGCAACACGCGCCCTTTGCTTCTGGAGTCTGTGTCTAGTAGCGGACTTCAAGTCCGTCACTATCGATCGGCATTAGTCTTTGTTGGCGCGCAGCATCAGTTCGTCGCATCGGCCGCTTGGTAAGCTTCGATGCCAGAGCGCGAGTTGCGCAGGCCTTTTAGCTCTGCCAAAACAGACGAGCGTTGCGTCGCCGCCAACGTCTTGGCGCGGTTCAAGATCGCGCCAACATCTTCGAGTATAGACAACTCTGCCGGAGTAACTGGTTCTTGAGTGGATAAACTGTCGAAAAACTGGCGCAACTCCGTGTCCAGGTCAACCAAGGCATGCAACGCTGACTCACTGTCTTTGTCTATACCTGCATTGACCACCCTAGCCAACTGCAGTAGCGCTCGGGCGCCAGCCTCTCGGGAGTTCACGTCAAAAGTTATCCTTTACTTTGAGGTGGGGGCAGTTTTATTGCGCTCAGCGACCGGGATACTGGCCCAAGCTTCACGCAGATCTTGCAATAATTTGGAAACTTCGCTCAGCACTTGGGCACAGCTCTCTGCACCCTCGATATTGGCTCGCAGCAGACGCGCGACCATGTACTGGTAGAGATCGCCCAAATTGTTGGCCAAGTCTCCACCCTGATCGGCATCCAAACACTCGCGTAGCCCCTCAACAATAGAAACCACGTCGGCGACCAGCTTATTTACCTCAGGCATAGAACCGTGCTCAAGAGCAAAGCCCGCCTTGGCCAGACGGTTAATGGCCCCGTCGTATAACATCATGATGAGTTGATGAGGATCTGCGTAGGCCGCGCCCGAGTAAGTGCCCACTTGGTTATATTCAGCCAGAGCTTCGTTGTTATACATGTATTCAGATTACCTTATTGCGTCATGCTAAACGGGCACCGACCTATAGCCTTGCCCTCCTTGTTCCACAGCGACTGCTGCAATAGACCTGACGCCTATCAGCCACTGGCAACTTGCGGTTACCTTGGCAACCCTAGGGGCTCCCAAGGAAACGCCGTTCACTTCTCGCTAAGCGCGAATCAAGCCATTTGATCAAACAACACTGCTGTATCAGTACCAAAGTCCTGCTGTGTTCCCAATTTCTGCATCATCAGCAACGCTTCTTCATTTGGTATCTGGCGAACCACTTCGCCCGTGCCTGACTGCATCACCTTGATCACCGATACACCGGTATCTTGGTCGACGCTAAACTGCAGCGACTGCTTTTCACCAAAGGTGCGATTAAGCGCATCGGCGACGGCTTCCATCCCTTTATCGGAAAGTCCCGGATCTTGTTGCTGTTCCGTCGCTCGGGGGTCACTGCTGACTGTGCCCTGCTTGATCGACGCAAACACTGTTGTATCTCGATTTGCCGAAGGCCCTGTGCCCTGCACCTCCTTGCCGGTCACCGCAGCAACAGGTGCAACTGAAGGGCGATTCGTGCCATTCATGCCAGCGGGTAAGATGCTGTTGTCGGTGTTTGTCATCATAGTTTTATCCACCTGCAAGCTTGGTTTGTTATCACCCATATGGGTTAGAACCAGAGCATTGATATGCTCGGTGCTCCTCTTTTTTATTGCTTGCAAACAAACTAGCGGCAGTTTTATGACGCTCTTGAAAGCTAACCAGCTTTTATTGAAAACCGACTAAAGAATTTGGCACACAGAACGCGTGGGGTTCGGCGTGTAGTGCACTATCTGGGTGTAGACCAATGGCGAGCTGTGATGTGGGAAAAACGCCTTAAAAAACGAGCTAGCAATTCCTAAGACATTGAAATTAAATTAAATACTGGACTACAAGGTACGCACCCCGCAATAGCGGTAGCTGTTGCAGTAGTGCCTAAAATGGGCAAGCCTTTGCGGTAATCAACCTCAGATTTACTGCACGTTACACATGGAAGGCAACACTGGAATTGTGGCAGCGTGCGCTTGACTAGGTTGCACAAAAACAAGCTCCACTAGGCTCACATTAGTTTGAGTCCAAATAATAGTGTGCAAACAAACACTGCCATACGTTACTAGAGCCCAGAGGAGCTAGGCCGTATACGATTCTTAAGGTGTTAGAAAGAAGCTTGCTTTAGGACAGCCAAAAAAACCAAGGCTGGGGTTATTTCACCGCGGTGCTTCCGTCCTGCTCAAACAGCTGGTCGAGATCGTTATTGTCGTCGACTAACGTGTCGATGCTGGAACCTGGTTTGTAGGCCTTTTTACGTCGTCGGCGCTTGCGCCCGCTCTTCGACATCTGCGGGATGTCAAATGCTTGCTGCTGCATTTTAGCCGCCCGCAAGTGCGTCTCTATCAATGCCGCCAGCATCGCGAAGTAGATCCACGAAGTTTTCTCGTAGTAACTCACACGGGTGATGTCCATGAGGAAATAAGCCATCAGCCCGACTAGGGCAAGCTTTGCAACAGAAGCATCTACTCCTTTTATCCTCATTAGCCTAAAAATCCGCAAGGTCAATACAGCGTACATAGCGTAGTAAATGAGCAGCCCGACCAACCCAGTGGAAGCACCGACTTCGATCAGGTTTGAGTGAGCGTATGTGCCCGCACCGGTGACGGTTCTAAAGTTGTCTAAACCAACGCCCACGAATGGATTGTTGGAGACAACCTCAATCCCGTCATTGATCATGGATACACGAGAGTCGATGGACTCCCCTTCTTCCGCTTTGGTGTCGCCGCTGAGCAGAACGTCGATAAAACCTTCTACACGACTAATGATTTGCGAGTCAGAGGAAAAAACGGCCTCGATACGATCTTCGACTTCCGGTATCGACTTGGCACCAAGAAATATCGCTCCACCCGCAACTACAGCGATGGCGCCATACATTAAAAACTTACCCAACTGCGCTCCACGCCACAAGCTGAAACCCCAGATAGAGCCCAACAACAATAATACCCCGCCGAGAAACGCCGTCCGCGAGCCGCTATTGACCACAGCCATAAACAAGAGCATTAGAAGCAGCCCCAGTGGTAGCACCGCTACTTTATTTTTGTTCTTTGCCAAGGCAATTAGGCAAAACGAAAAGCCCATCAATGCAACTGCACCGAAGGTGTTTTCATCGTTGAGCGTACTGGCGACGCGATTGACATCACCCGCCACATCTTCAGCCCCGGCAACTTCCTGTGCACTGATTCCAGTAAAAGTTAACAAGTAGGAGAGTGAAACGGCAACGCCATAGACAATTAAATTACTCGAATTGCCCTGATTCCAAATAATAACTTGCTGGATACAGAACGCCAATATCATCACTTGCAGCATGGTCAAGGACTTGAACATAGCCGTTTCAGTGTCGATGGCTGTCAGCGTGCCAATCATGGAAAAGCTCAACCAAGCCACTAGGATCAGTATCTCAGGAGAAAACCACAAAGCGCGTTTGCCGGCCACCGCATTGAACAATACAAACACCACAAACAAGCCGGATATCCCTATATTGATCAGGTTCCCGCCAGGCAATGTCGCCAGCAAAATGGCCGAACAAATGACAGCCCCGAGCAGTACACTGGTGATGGGGGATGCGGCGTTATTGTAGTTACTCGCTTCCAAAGCAAGACTCTCCAGCTAATTCGACTAGGTTCATATTAAATTATGGTTTACATCTGACCGAACAGAGCTCTATTTCGGCGAAATCTGTAAATGGATCCTAATAAACCATTTGAACAAGAATTGGCTGCAAATAACACACCATGCGAGGTGCGCAGGTTTGATACGAGAGGGCTTGGATACAGTACAAAGAGCAGGCTCTCAGGCCTATTGTCGGCTCTAAGTCACTCCGTCAGCTAGGAATCAGATGAAGTACTGCTGAGTTGCGCAGCCAGATAGCTGCTGGTGGTGCTGAGTTGTGACATCATTTGATCTAGGGCCTGGAATTGAGATCGATACCGCGCCTCTACAGAGGCCACGCGCTCTTCTAGGGCGTAACGCTGATCAGTTATGTCATCCACTCGAGCGTCCAAGCCATCCAACCGCCCCTGTACGATGCCATCGAACTTGCTATAGCCATAAACGAAATCGTCCAGCCGCTGGGCAAAGCCGGTTTCTTCATGGGTGAAGAAGTCCACCACGTCGTCAAAACCGTTTTCCAATGCCGCGTTTAATTTGCTCTCATCAAGTTCTAGCTGGCCCGACTCGTTGGTGGTCACCCCCATCGCCGCCAATGAACTGTAAGGGCTCAGAGAATCTCTATCAATGTAGCCGATGGTAGTCGACATGCTTAAACGAAACCCGCGTAAAACGGAGTCTCCGAACAAAGCGCCGCTAGTTTGGCTATCGGAGTCGTAGCTGTCAGCCGCAGAAAGCGCATCCTGCAAGGCGTTATAGCCTTCAATAAACTTGTTAATCTCTGCGGTGAAGGAGCTGTTGTCCTCAGCGATAGTCAGGGTGGTGCTTTCCTCAAGGTCTGCAGCGTTGAGGGTCAACGTGACCCCTCCAATCACATTAGATAGCGTATTACTGCTGCTGGTCACACTCAATCCATCGATTTCCACAATCGCGTCTTGGGCGGCTACCAATTCTTCCATGCCGTCGACTAAAGATTGCAAGCCAGGCTCGCCATCGGTGATCGGGTCGGCGTTTGCCGTTATTGTTATCTCGCCATCCGAGCCAGTTTGCCCGCTGGTGATCGTCATGCGTGTGTGCGTGCCGCCCTCGCCGTCATCGACGTTGAGCAAAGAGGCCGTCACGCCCTCCCCTTGAAGCGTTGAGTTGATAGCATCCCGTATATCAGCCAGAGATTTCGTATCTTCGGGGATTTCAACCAAGTAGTCCTTATCGCCCACCGTGACCGTCAATTCGCCACTACCCACAGCGGCAGCTTCGCTCTCAAAGCCCCCAGAAACCATTTTTTGGCCCTGGGCCAACTGCGTCACCTTGATTTCATAGATACCCGGTGTCGCCGCAGTGCCCGCTTCCGCCTCCATTGTCTCTTCGTTGCTAAGGGTGGCTGTGCGACTGTTAAATGTGCTGGTGGTTTTCAGATCGGAGAAGGTGCCCCGGAAGTCCGAGAGTGCGGATTTCATGGCGCCAAGCGCGCTGATCTTAACTTGCAGCTGGGCTTCTTTGCTGTCCATACGTGCCGTGGCAGGTGCACGCTCGGCTGCTACCAAAGATTCTACGATGCTATTGACGTCTAATCCCGAGCCGATGCCCGGGCTTTGAATGGTCGCCATGACTTTCACCCAGTTTTGCGATCACTCGTTATTTGAGTCGAAGTCGACAGACTCCGGATCGCGCGATATTGCCTAACTATCGTCCGGTGAAGCAAAAGCTTTACAGGGTGTCACTCAAGTTGTTGAGTTGTCAGTCGCTTGGCAAGTCTGTACTGTCGGCAGTCCTG
>JBMYWE010000058.1:7190-9894 GCA_049607125.1 Granulosicoccaceae bacterium
GCTCGTTTGATCAAGGAGAGCCAGCTATGACACCCCGTGGCTACGGTCATAGCTATTGGGCTGCTCGGGTTTCCAGTTTGCAAGCGCTTCACTCGAACTGCGATAAACCTCCACCCGCAGGGGGTAACAGGGTGTTGCATCGTCCGAGTGGCTGGAGCCACAGTCCCCGCCGGGGCAGGCAGAAATGGCACCGATCAGCGCCGTCTCGGCAAAGAACTCGATATAGTCCCCGGGGCGCACCGGACTCGCCTTCATAAAGTACTGGTGCGTATCGAGTGTGAATCCAGTACACATGAAGACATTGAGTACGTCGTGAATGTGTTGTTCAGCCTCGGCTAGGCTGAGCCCCTGATGAGCCGCCAAAGCACGTGTTAGATTTGAATGGCAGCAGTAGTGGTAGTTCACACCGCGCAAAGCATAGTTGGTATAGGGGTCGCAGCGTGTGCCTATGACATCGTGTACACCCGCGCCGTCCGCGTCCCAGCCGTACCACCCCAGCGTATCGTGCGTTATCGTGGCCAAGGCTCGCAGATAGGGCATATTACTCCACAATCTATCACCCGTACTCACATGGGTGGCATGAAGTTGGCGCGTTTTACCACTGAAGAACCGCTCTTCCAGATTATCGGCACTCCACAAGTTGAGATCTCCCACTTGCGGCCCATCGACACTCACTATTCTAAAAAAATGACCTGCCGGTACATCAAAGGCACAAGCATCACGAGGGGCTGCTGTGTACTCAGCCACCAGTTCTAGCCGCTGTCGCGCAGCTGTCAGAGCCGAGCTATTGACAGCGGGCAGCTTGTCGCTCTCGTAGCAGATAACAGGTTTTGCCGCGCGGCGGATTGCCGCGTCTTCAGGGGCTTCAACAGGCTCGTGCATGGTTTGCTCCACAGTTTCGGATTTGCGCCAAGACCGACGCGCAGATAAAACACGCTCAGCCTAAGGCGCTATAGACTGTCAACTGTAGCCGCTGCTTTGGCGGTGCGCCATTAATAGCCTGCTTAAGATCTCTCTGGCAACTGCGGATGCGCTGAATTTGTCCAGTTTTGTGTTTGATTTTTATTAGCGCTACGGGGCCGCCTAGGCCTCTGTTTGCCTCAAATCAAACACAAAACTGACCCGGGCGGCCCCCTACAAATCATGCCATTCTCGCCACCACACAGAGATCTTGCACAGGCGCTAAGAATTGAGGTCAACTATGCAAACTCACGCTCGAGCGGTTGTTATTGGCGGCGGTGTCGTCGGATGTTCTGTGCTGTATCACTTGGCCAAAGCCGGCTGGACAGATGTCATGCTGATAGAACGCTCGGAGCTGACTTCTGGCAGTTCTTGGCATGCCGCCGGTGGTTTCCATACCCTCAACGGCGACCCCAATGTCGCCCGTTTGCAAGCTTATACTGTCTCTCTATATAAAGAGTTAGAGGAGCTGAGTGGACAATCCTGCGGGCTGCACCTCACAGGTGGCGTTATGATGGCCGACAGTGAAGAGCGGATGAATTTTTTGCGCTACTTACAAGCCACCGGCCGCGTGCTGGGCATGGAAACCGAAATCATCACGCCCGCAGAGGCCAAAGCCATGTTCCCGCTGATGGACGAAAGTCATTTCGTCGGTGCTCTATGGGACCCAGTCGAAGGCCATTTAGACCCCTCCGGCACCACGCACGCCTACGCCCGCGCCGCGCAAAAACTCGGAGCGACAATCTCTTTGCGCAATCGTGTCGTTGAATTGATACCCAATCCCGATGGCAGCTGGCAAGTAGTGACCGAACAAGGCACCGTACACACCGAGCACGTGGTCAACGCCGGCGGACTCTGGGCACGAGAACTTGGCCGTATGGCAGGTGTGGAACTACCTGTCTTGGCCATGGAGCATATGTATCTTCTCACCGATGAAGTACCTGAGGTTGTAGAATTCAACCAAAGCACCGGAAGAGAGCTGGTTGGCGTCATTGACTTCAAAGGCGAAATCTACACCCGCCAAGAGCGCAACGGTCTACTACTAGGCACCTACGAGCGACAGTGTGTGCCTTGGTCGCCCTTGGATACCCCGTGGGATTTTGGCCACGAGCTGTTACAACCTGATCTAGACCGTATATCCCCGTCGCTGGAAATTGGCTTCAAGCATTTCCCCACATTTGCCAAGGCCGGGATCAAAACCACGGTCAATGGCCCTTTTACATTTGCCCCCGACGGCAACCCCTTAGTTGGCCCCGTACAGGGCCTGCAAAACTACTGGTGCGCCTGCGCGGTGATGGCGGGCTTTAGCCAGGGAGGAGGTGTGGGGCTGGTGCTAGCCAACTGGATGGTAGATGGCGACCCCGGGCACGATGTGTTCGGCATGGATGTGGCACGCTACGGCGATTTCACGACTCTGCGATACACCAATGCCAAGGTGCGCGAAAACTATTCCAGACGATTCAGCATTCGTTTCCCCAACGAAGAGTTGCCCGCTGCCCGCCCCCAGCAAACCACCCCACTCTACGACATCATGGTGCGGGATAACAATGCGGTTATGGGTGACACATGGGGACTGGAGACACCCTTGTGGTTTGCTCCCAAAGGGGAAGCAGCGCAAGACGAGCTCTCCTTCCATCGATCGAATGACTTTCCCCATGTAGGCTTTGAGGCGCGTGCTGTACGCGACGGTGTAGGCGTAACAGAGATAGCCAACTTCGCCAAGTATGAAGTCAGCGGTGAAGCG
>JBMYWE010000059.1:0-9847 GCA_049607125.1 Granulosicoccaceae bacterium
AGAGCCGCGATGAAGTCTTGGGAGTTATTCTCGCCAAAGATTTGCTGCGACTGGCCCTCGGAGCGGATGCAGATAGCTTCAAAATTCAAGATCACATGCGCAAAGCTGAGCTGACTCCTGAGAGTAAGCGGCTCAATGTTTTACTGCGTGATTTTCGCAACCGGCGCACCCATATGGCCATTGTTATCGATGAATATGGCGGCGTGGCAGGCGTAGTGACAATCGAAGATGTGCTCGAGCTCATCGTCGGTGATATTGACGACGAGCATGACTCGGAAGAGGCGGCCAACATTCGCTCACATGACGATGGCCGATATTCTGTTCGAGCTCTTACTCCGATAGAAGAGATCAACGAGGAGTTGAGCCTCGATTTTTCAGACGATGAGTTCGATACAGTGGGCGGATTGGTGATCAACGCCTTTGGTTACCTTCCCAGTCCAGGGGAGTCAGTCAATCTGGGTGACTATCAAGTCACCGTACTGGCTGGAGACAAGCGCAGGATTCATCTGCTGCAGATGGCTCCCGCGGACCTCATCAAAAGCCTCTAAAAGGCAGGCTTGTGTCGCATCAAATGCGCTGTTTAAAATATCTTATCCCTCTCATCGCAGGGGGTATTTACCCCTTAGCGTTTGCTCCCACCGCTATTCGGCCTCTGGCTCTTGTATCCTTGGTTGTCTTTTGGCTTTGTCTTCGGAATTCGGACATCAAGCTCGCCACAAGGCAAGGCTGGCTATTTGGGGTCGGTATGTTTGGGGTGGGTGTTAACTGGATATACCATAGCTTGCATTTGTTTGGTCAAGCCATTGCTCCACTTTCTTTTGTTGGGGCCGCCGGTTTTGTTGCGGTGATCGCTTTGTATCCAGCCCTGTTTGCCTGGGTGCAGGCTCGCTATTTCCAGCGTACCTCTGGCCCAATAAGAGAGGCGATGCTGCTCCCCGTTCTTTGGTTTAGTCTCGAGTGGTTTCGGCAGTGGTTTTTGGTGGGGTTTCCTTGGCTGCAGTTGGGCTATGCGGGGCTAGACACGCCGCTAGAAGCGCTGGCACCTTGGGGTGGTGTTCTACTGGTGACGCTTGTAGCGTCTTTCCTTGCTGGTTCTGTTGCGGTCGTTGTCGCACATCGTTCGCGGGTGTCGATGATGTTGGCACTGGGTGTATTGTTGATTGTGTCAGCGAGCCTGCTAAGCAGCGGTGCCAAACGGTGGGGCGAGAATGTTGGCGGGCCGATAAGTGTGCGGATGGTGCAGGGAAATATCGAGCAGGGCATCAAATTTGAAGCTCAGCACTTGGTTCCGTCCTTGCAAAAATATGCTGATCTCTCTTTGACAGACGACAAGCCTGTGGATCTATTGATCTGGCCCGAGACAGCGGTACCTATCTATTTTGAGCAAGCGGGTGTTTATTTGCAGCCCTTTAGAAACCTGCTGATTAAAAACGGCACCCATTGGTTGATGGGGGGGTTTAGTTGGCGAGAAGACAGCGAGCAAACGTTTAACACTGTGCGCGTGGCGACCTTGCCAGAACCTGTGGACTATCACAAGCGCAATTTGGTGCCTTTTGGTGAGTACATGCCGTTTCGCTGGGTGTTGGATTTCCTGCGTCACTGGATAGCTATCCCGATGTCAGATATCAGCGCGGGCCGTGGCGAGCCAAGGCCACTGCCAGTAGGCGAATTACTCGCAGCTGTTTCTATTTGTTACGATGATGCTTTTGGTGCGGAAGTTATTCGGCAGCTTCCCGATGCGCATTTTCTTGTCAACGTCAGCAATGATGCTTGGTTCGGCCAATCTTGGGCGCCGGAGCAGCATCAAGAAATAGCACGTATGCGTGCCCTTGAGACTGACAGGCATTTATTGCGTTCGACGAATACCGGTGTCACTTCTTCCATAGATCGCCACGGCAAAGTGCTCGAGAGTGCGGTGCCGTTTGAAGCGGCAGTATTGGATACCACTGTGCAGCCTCGTCAAGGGGAGACCTCCTTTGTGCGCTGGGGTAACAAGCCTCTGTTTGTTGTATTGCTGCTACTCTGGGTGTGTGTGGTTTGGATTGAAAGGCGCTGCGCGCGCCGCTAGCGCTGTCCAGATGTGGGTGTGGCTGCTCCGGAAGACATGGGGTATTATGCGCGGCGAAAACGTGTTGGTACGTGCCCGACAATTTGCGTTCTAGCAGCCCATTCACAATTTTTAGCGCTCACAGCGGTGGGTTAATTGATTGGGCCGCTGGGGTTTAAGTTTTTTATTGAGTCTGCAGCGGGTGGCCTTGACTGGTGGCTTACCGAAATCAGGAGAAGAGCATGAATTTGCCAGAAGACCTCAAATATGTGGCGAGCCATGAGTGGGTGCGCTTAGAAGATGATGGCAGTGTGACGGTGGGAATTTCTGATCACGCTCAGGAACAGCTCGGCGATGTGGTGTTTGTCGAGGTGCCTGAGGTGGATGCGGAAGTAGAGGCTGGGGACTCCCTGGCGGTAGTTGAGTCGGTCAAGACTGCTTCAGATATTTACGCCCCCGTCAGCGGTGTCGTCAAGGCAATTAACGAAGCGCTGGTCGACGGCCCTGAGTTGGTCAATGACGATTGCTATGGAGAGGGTTGGTTATTCTCAATCGAGCCCAGTAATCCGCTTGAACTCGAAGAATTGCTCAGTGCCAGCAGTTACGAGGCTTCGATAGCCGAAGGGTAAGCTATGGCAGACGGATCTTCTTCTGGCTGGGGGCGTCTTCGAGCGGCCGCGGCGAATTCTTACAAAGGTTTGCTCGCCGCTTGGAAAAACGAAGAGGCATTTCGCCAGGAAGTGATGTTGTTGTTGCTTGCGGCGCCGCTTAGTTTCTTGGTCGGTGAATCGGCTATAGAACGGTTGATTCTGATTGCAGTGATTGTTGTTTTGATATTGGTTGAGCTGCTTAACTCGGCTATTGAGTCGGTGGTCGATCGCGTGGGTTTGGAGCGACATGAGCTCTCTGGCCGAGCCAAAGACCAAGCCTCGGCCGCTGTATTGTTGGCAGCGGCACTGGCCGCAGGAACTTGGTTGGTATTGCTGTTGACCTAAATCTGATCGCCCAGCCGCTTCCATGACGGCTGGGCTCGTACTTGTTATTGTTCGCTGGCGATTTGGGCGAAGGCTTTTGATGCCGCTTCAATGGTTAGGTCAATGTCTTCCTGATTGTGGGCTGCCGATATAAAGCCCGCTTCGAATGCCGACGGGGCGAGGTAGATGCCCTGATCGAGCATGAGATGAAAGAAGCGTTTGAAACTAGATTGGTCACACGAAGTGGCTTCTGCAAAGCTGCTGACTTTCTCTGCCTGTGTGAAAAACAGGCCGTACATGCCGCCAACTTGCTCGGTTGCCATAGGGATGCCCGCGCTTTTTGCAGCGCTTGCGATACCGTTTACCAAAGCTGAGGCCTTGTCACTTAGCGCTTGGTAAAAGCTGTCGGCGCTGATAAGTTCGAGGGTTTTCAGGCCAGCGGCCATGGCGACCGGGTTGCCGGACAAGGTGCCTGCTTGATAGACAGGTCCTAGCGGGGCGATGTGCTCCATAATCTCTTTTTTGCCGCCAAATGCCCCCACGGGCATGCCGCCACCAATGATTTTGCCGAGCGTGGTGAGATCTGGTTTGATGTTGTAATGAGCTTGTGCGCCACCTAGTGCCACTCGAAAACCCGTCATGACTTCGTCAAAAATCAATACGGCACCGCTGGCGTCACACACTTCGCGCAGTGCCTCCAAAAAGCCTGGTACAGGGGCGATGCAGTTCATGTTGCCTGCCACCGGCTCGACAATAATGCAGGCGATTTGTTCGCCGATCTCGGCAAAAGTGCTGCGTACTTCTTCGATGTTGTTGTACGACAGAGTGAGGGTGTGCGCGGCCAGCTCAGGCGGCACGCCGGGGGAGTTCGGTACGCCCAGCGTCAGCGCGCCAGAGCCCGCCTTAACCAGCAGTGAATCGGCGTGTCCGTGGTAGCAGCCCTCAAACTTCACGATTTTGTCACGCCCTGTGTAGCCTCGCGCGAGGCGGATGGCACTCATAGTGGCTTCGGTGCCCGAGCTGACCATCCGCACCAGATCCATGGATGGCACGAGTTCGCACACTCGTTCGGCCATCAGGTTTTCGGCTTCGCATGGCGCGCCGAAACTCAGGCCGCGGCTGGCTGCATCACACACCGCCTCAATCACTTGAGGGTGAGCGTGACCGAGTATCATCGGGCCCCACGAGCCGACGTAGTCCAAATACTCACGGCCTTCTACGTCGACCATGCGCGCTCCAGAGGCGCTGTGTATAAAAACTGGTGTGCCGTCCACTGAGCGAAAAGCACGAACGGGTGAGTTGACGCCGCCTGGAATGTGACGTTGCGCCTCGGTGAAAAGCTGAGCGGAAGTTGCCATGGCTGTGCTGTCTTATCCTGAAAAAAGTGACAGTGTAACCGAGCCTAGAAACTTTGTCGGTTTCGCGTGGCCTCAGCATGTGGGAAAATTGTCTGTTCGAGAAAAGTTGGAGCCGGGGGCGCCTACTGTGGAATACAAGAAGTACATGTGCATCGTATGTGGTTGGATCTATGACGAGGAGCTGGGGGCGCCCGATGAGGGTATTCAGGCGGGCACCAAGTGGGAGGACGTGCCGCTTAATTGGACTTGCCCAGACTGCGGAGCTTCGAAAGAAGACTTTGAGATGGTCGAGCTGTAGTTTAGGGCTATTGCCTGTATTCGCCGCAGCAGTGCCTGGCAGTCCAGCCGCCGCTGGTTTTGGCGCGTATTTCGCCCCGCTATAGGTCGTGGGCTCTACGGGGTGTCTAAACTTCGAGTTCACCAATCTCTACTGGCTCAAACAAATGAAGACAGCAGGCTGGCTGTCAAAACGGAGAATTTTATGCAGACAGGTATAACGCTAACGCAAAACTTGCGCGCCAAGGGTGTTGACGAGGCGTTGGTGCGCCTGATGGACGGTGTGGCGACGGCTAGTAAAGTGATCGCCGACGGTATTGCTGAAGGGGAGCTTGGTGATGCACTGGGGACCGCTGAAACGGAAAATGTCCAAGGTGAAACGCAAAAGAAACTCGATATAGTTTCCAATGAAATTTTTATCCGAACTGCTCAAGCGAGCGGCGCAGCGGCTGGCTTGGCGTCAGAAGAGATGGAAGACATCTATCCCTTGGTGGGTGATGGGGAGTATTTGATGGTCTTTGACCCGCTCGATGGTTCTTCCAATATCGATGTCAACGTATCGGTTGGCAGTATATTTTCTGTGTTGAAATCTCCCTCCAATAACCCCGATACGGTGGCCTATTTACAGCCTGGCAAGCAACAGGTAGCGGCTGGCTACGTCGTCTATGGTCCTTCTACTGTTATGGTCTTGACTACCGGCGAGGGCACGCATTGCTACACACTAGACCGAGCGGTGGGCGAGTTTATTCTGTCCAAAGAGAATGTCCAAATTCCCTCGCAGACCAGTGAATTTGCTATCAATGCATCTAACCAGCGCCATTGGGAGCCGCAGATGCAGGCCTATGTCTCAGATTGTCTCGCGGGTAAGGAAGGTGTGCGGGGTCGCGACTTTAATATGCGTTGGATTGCGTCAATGGTGGCTGATGTCCATCGAATCTTGACTCGCGGTGGCATTTTTATGTACCCCGTCGATGCCAAGCTTAAGGCCAAGGGGCAGGGCGGTAAGTTACGCCTGATGTACGAGGCGAACCCTATGGCGATGTTAGTTGAGCAAGCGGGTGGGGCGGCGAGCACCGGGCGCGAGCGTATCCTGGATTTGCAGCCAGAACAGTTGCATCAACGGGTGGCGGTTGTATTGGGTTCTAAGGATGAAGTGGCGGCGATGGAAGAATACTATCGACGCTGATCAGCCCTACTGGCAGTCGTTGTCGTTGTCGCAAATGTCTTCCCAGCAGTGGGAGGGCCTGTGTGATGGCTGCGGACGGTGTTGTCTGCATAAGCTTGAAACGCCATCAAGTTGCGAGTTTACTTGCGTGGCTTGCAAGCTTTTGGATGTAGATAGCTGCCGTTGTAAGAATTACTCGCAGCGGCAAGCGAAAGTGCCCGATTGTTTGGTTTTATCAGCGGCGATGTCAGCTAAACTGTATAGTTGGTTACCATTTAGCTGCGCTTATCGGCGCTTGGCTGAAGGGCGGGGCTTGGCTAGCTGGCATCCGCTGGTTTCGGGTTCGTTGAATACCGTTAGGAGTGCTGGAGTCTGTGTAACAGAATTGGCTATCACAGAGCGTGAGGCGCTTCGATTTGATACACTGGACGCCTATGTGACATCGTTGAGTTCTCCGCCAGAATAGATCTGCAGTCTGTCGGTATGCTAATGATAATTGCCACGCGTTCGAATGATTTTGGAATAGTATTTGCAAAGTCGTCACTGAAGTTTGAAACTTTAGCTTCGTCTTCAAATTAGTTTAAGTAATACGAGTAGGACTCTATGGAACCGGTAAGTGTCGAGCAAAGCGAAAAAACAAGCACTGAAGCTCCTCGTGTAGACCGACGCCAAAGCATTGGCGGCACTGTACGTAAATTGGTGGGAGAGCGGCAAGAAGTGCTGGTTCGATTCTGCCAGCTGGCTGGCGTCACAGGCGCCGATGAAGTGGAAGACGATGAGTTGGATGACATTGGCTTTCAGCCTTCAGTCGCAGACTTAGAGGCGTTTTGCGAGTCTTTGATGGATTACTTGGGGTCCGGCCACTTCGAGTTGTATCAGCGTATTATTGACGGGCATGAACGTCGTCACGGTGTGCTGCGAGCGGCCCAGCAGTTCTATCCCACGATTGCGGAGACGACGCAATTTTTGGTGGAGTTCAACGACAAATACGATCACTTTGAGGGTTCGGTCGACGAGTGCCAATCACTGCGAGCGGACCTGAACAAAGTCGGCAAAGCAATCAGCCTGCGAAGTGACTTCGAAGACAAAATTCTCAACGCCCTGCAGGGCTAGTCTGTACCCTCAATAAGCGTGCAGTGGTGGTGTCGGTGAGGTTGATGTAATACCCTACGTGCCCACCTTGGAGCACGATTTTGTACAAGACACTCACACTGAAATCCCGTGAGGACCGCCGCATTCGGGCTGGTCACTTGTGGGTCTACAGCAACGAAATTGCGGTAGAAAAATCCCCTCTTAAAACCTTTGAGCCCGGTGAAATCGCTAGGCTGTGTTCGGCAAGTGGCGAGCCTCTCGGGCTCGTTTACGTCAACCCCCAATCTCTTATCACCGCTCGTTTGTTGACGCGTGACTGTTCTGTGGTCTTGGGTGTTGAGTGGTTGTGCGTCCAGCTGGAGCATGCATTGGCTCTGCGTGAGGGGTTGTATGACAAGCCTTTTTATCGGGCCGTTCATGGCGAGGCCGATGGTTTACCTGGCTTGGTGGTGGATCGCTATGGCTCATTACTGGTCGTGCAAGTGGGTACAGCGGGAATGGAAGCATTGCGCGCAGATTTGCTGGAAGCTCTAGAGCGTGTGTTCGCTCCCGAGGCGATTTTGTTTCGCAACGATATTATTTCGCGAGAGCTGGAAGGTTTGCAGCAATCCATCGAGTGGGGGCGGGGCGAGGTGTCCGGTCTGGTCGAGATTGAGGAGGGAGGGTTGAGGTTTGCCGTCGATCCGCTTGCTGGTCAAAAAACTGGGTGGTTTTTTGATCAACGTGAAAATCGTCTCGGGCTGCGGCGTTTTGCCCAGGGTGCTCGAGTGCTCGATGTCTGCAGCTATGTGGGTGGGTGGGGAGTCAGTGCGGCAGTAGCAGGGGCGTCCGATGTGTTATGTGTCGATGCATCGGCGATCGCGTTGCAGCAAGCTCAGGCCAACGCCGAGCTCAACGGGGTCTCACTGCGAGTACAACAAGGCGATGCATTACAGACTTTGAAGGCTTTGCATTCGGCTGGAGAGCAGTTCGATGTCGTGGTGCTTGATCCGCCGGCGCTAGTCAAGCGCAAGCGCGATGCAAAACAAGGCATGAACCACTATCGCAGCTTGAACCAATGGGCAATGCGTTTGCTCGGTCAGTCGGGCGTGTTAGTCAGTTGTTCGTGCTCTCATCATCTTTCTTCGTCACAGTTGCAGGATGTGATGTTGCAGGCCGCCCGTCAACATGGGCATGAGATGCAACTGTTGTCTCGTGGCCAGCAGGGCTTTGATCATCCAGAGCATCCGGCCATGCCCGAAACTGCCTATCTCAAGACTATCGTTGCGCGAGTTCACCACAATTAGGCGATGGGGTTGTCGCTAGATTCCCCGTCGCGAAGTCGATATTTAAGGGCTGCAAGAGTAAGGTGGCTTTGGGTTTCAAGCTGCATCATCCATGCGCGCTTGCGTTACACTATGCCTTTGTCGCTCTAGGACTCCACAGCTCACATGCAATTTCCCAATATAGACCCTGTCGCCATCGCCTTGGGGCCCGTGCAGATTCATTGGTACGGTCTGATGTATATGGTGGGTTTTTTGTCAGCTTGGTGGTTGATTCGGCGCTGGGTACAGCGTCCCAATAGCGGTTGGACGTTGCAGCAAGTCGATGATTTAATTTTTTATTGCGCGTTGGGTGTGGTGCTCGGTGGACGAGTTGGTTACACCCTTTTTTATAATCTACCCGCTTTTTTTCAAGATCCTCTGATGATTGTTCGCCTTTGGGAGGGCGGCATGTCGTTTCATGGGGGGATTCTGGGCGTCACGGTAGCTATGTATCTTTTTGCCCGCAAAACGGGCCACGGTTTCATGACGGTCGCCGATCGGGTGGCTCTGGTTACCCCCATCGGTTTGGGGGCTGGGCGTATAGGCAATTTTATCAACTCAGAGTTGTGGGGGCGTACCACCGAGGTACCGTGGGGGGTTGTCTTCCCCAATGGGGGGCCATTGCCGCGTCATCCTTCTCAGCTCTATGAGTTTGCACTTGAAGGGGTGGTTTTGTTTTTGGTATTGGCGCTTTTTACCCGGCGCTCACCTCCCGCAGGAGCCATAGCGGCACTGATGGTTTTGCTATACGGCATTTTTCGGTTCTTGGTAGAGTTTGTACGTATGCCCGATGAGCACTTGGGGTTTGTGGCTTTTGGCTGGATGACGCGTGGACAAGTGCTGTGCTTGCCGATGATTGCCATAGGCATAGTGGTTTTAATTTGGGCTTATAGGCGCGCACGTGCCGCGACGGAGTTAGGGTAGATGCAGCAATATTTAGATCTCATGCGTCACGTCCGTGACCATGGCGTAGACAAATCAGATCGAACGGGTACTGGCACGCGTTCCGTGTTTGGTTACCAAATGCGCTTTGACTTGCAGCAAGGCTTTCCATTGCTCACCACTAAAAAGCTACACCTTCGCTCAATTTTGCACGAGCTGTTGTGGTTTTTGGCTGGCGATAGCAATGTTCAATATTTGCGTGATAACGGCGTCAGTATCTGGGATGAATGGGCTGATGCTAGCGGCGATCTTGGGCCTGTCTACGGGGTGCAGTGGCGCAGCTGGCCCGCACCGGACGGTGGCTCGATAGACCAGTTGCAGCAGTTGGTGGAGTCAATTAAACGCGACCCTGATTCTAGGCGCTTAATTGTCAGTGCTTGGAATGTCGGTCAGATTGATCAGATGGCTCTAGCGCCGTGCCACGCTTTGTTTCAATTCTACGTCGCCGACGGCAAGCTCTCTTGTCAGCTGTACCAGCGCAGCGCGGATATATTTTTGGGCGTTCCATTTAATATCGCCAGCTACGCCATATTGACCATGATGATGGCTCAAGTGTGCGATTTGGAATTGGGTGATTTTGTCCATACCTTTGGTGACGCGCACTTGTATAGTAACCACATGGAACAAGTCGAAACCCAGCTTCAGCGCAAACCAACGGCGTTGCCGCAGCTGCGTTTGAATCCTGATGT
>JBMYWE010000060.1:0-9829 GCA_049607125.1 Granulosicoccaceae bacterium
TCCCTTTTTGCTTATCGATCGAGTGGTTGACGTCGAGCCGGGCCACCGCGGTCGCGGCATCAAAAATGTCACGGTGAACGAACCCATTTTTACCGGTCACTTCCCAGATAACCCGGTCTTCCCGGGTGTGCTGATTTTGGAGGCCTTGGCACAAGCGAGCATTATGGTGGGCTTTTATGCTGAGGCTGTGAGCGATGAACCGACACAAAATCTCTATCTGTATGCGGGAATTGACAAAGCACGCTTTAAACGACCGGTGGTGCCGGGAGATCAGCTATTCCTTGATGTGGAAGTGCTCAAGAACCGCCGTGGCATCTGGCAATTCGACGCCAAAGCCCGTGTGGGTGACGAGTTGGCGGCCAGTGCAGAGCTGATGATTGCCGTGCAAGGCCCGCAATCGTGATACATCCCAGCGCAGTAATTGCCGATGGTGCCGTGCTGGCCGATGACGTGGAAGTGGGGCCGTTTAGCTTTATCGATGAGAGCGTAGAGATCGGCGAAGGCACGGTGGTTGGTCCGCATGTAGTTATCAAGGGGCCGAGCAAGATCGGTAAGTACAATAAAATCCATCAGTTTGCCGCCATTGGTGACGACCCGCAGGATTTGAAGTTCCAAGGCGAAGAAACTTGGCTAGTGATGGGCGATCACAACACGATTCGTGAGTACGCCACCATCAACCGAGGTACCGCTGACGGAGGTGGCTACACACGCATCGGCAACCACAATTTGCTGATGGCCTACACCCACGTGGCGCACGATTGCCAGCTCGGGGACCGCATCGTTTTTTCTAACGGCGCGTCTTTGGCCGGGCATGTGGAAGTCGGAGACAACGTCATTCTGTCCGGTTTTAGTCTGGTGCATCAGTTTTGCAAAATTGGCGCTCATGCGTTCGCTGGCATGGGTTCCAGCATCAACAAAGATGTGACGCCCTACACCTTGGTTTCGGGCAACTACGCCACGGCGCGCAGTATCAACAAAGAAGGGCTGCGCCGACGCGGCTTTTCCGATGAAGCGATCAAAGCACTCCATATCGCCTACAAGACGCTGTTGCGCGGCAGCAAAACCGACCTTGACGATCCGCGGGTGGCCGACCTAGCTGAAGCCCACCAAGAAGTGGCCAATTTTGTTGCGTTTATCAAGCGTAGTTCTCGTGGAGTGGTGCGCAGTGCTTAGCAGCGCTCCCCTAATTACTCCAGCGTCTCAGGTTTTTCTTCGATTCAAATAAGGGGGCTAATTGGTCTGGAATGCGCAAGTTTTAGTCGGATAGTTCCCGCTAGTTTCTATTGGCGTGCAATAGATCCAAAATGATTTTCGCCACACGACCAGACGCACCAGGCTCTCCCATTTGATCTTTTATTTCTTGTAGCCCAGCGATTTGGGTTTGCCGGTAGTCATTGTCGTCGAGTAACTGGTGAAGCTCGGTACTGACTGCACGCGGCGTGGCGGCCGCCTGTACCAATTCTTTGCAGACTTCTCGCCCCGCGACAATGTTGACCAATGAGATATGTGGGATTTTTATAAGGCGGCGCATAATGGCGTAGTTGATGGGGTTGAGCTTATACACTACCACCATTGGCCGACCGAGTAGAGCCAGCTCCAGTGTGGCTGTGCCCGAGGCCACAGCAATAGCGTCGCAAGCCTTAGCTACGACGTGGGAATCATCTTTTACCACTTTCACTGGCAGGGATTTGAGCTCGGGGAAAGGCTCCAGTGCAGTGGCATCTAGAGAGGGGGCCAGGGGCAACAAAAATTGCAAGTGCGGGTTCTTTTCAAGCAGAAGTTCGGCGCTTTTGAGCAAGGTAGGCAGAATACGTGTCAACTCACTAGGTCGACTGCCAGGCATCAAGCCTATATAGCAATTGTCCGCTTTTATACCCAGTCGTTCGCGCGCCTCCTCGCTGGAGAATTCGTCGTGTATCTCATCCAATAAGGGGTGGCCAACATAGGTAACGGGGATGTTGTGGCGCTCGTAGTAGGGCACCTCAAAGGGAAAAAGTACCGCCATGTGGGTAACTAATGAGCCAATTCGGGTAATTCTTCCCTCGCGCCATGCCCAGACTTGTGGGCTGACATAATGCAGCACTGGCACATCGAGCTCGCGCGCAGTCTCGGCGAGTTTGAGGTTGAAGTCAGGGTAATCGACGGTCAGAAGCAGGGCAGGTTTTTCTTCCCGCATCCGTTGGCGTAGGGTCTCTAGCCGACGCTTAAACTTCCCGTAGTTTCGCAGTACGTCAACAAAGCCGATTACTGAGAGGTCACGGTTGTCGACGACTAGCTCCATCCCCTGGGCTTCTAGTGCACTACCACCCATACCGAAGCATTCAACAGCGTGACCCTGTTCGCTCAGGGCCTGCAGTGCGGCGGCAGCGTGGATATCGCCAGACGCTTCGCCAGCACTGATCATCAATCGGGTCATGTTGGTCTCGGCTAAGTACTATAAAACCATTGATAATACCTGAGACGCTGGAGCTTGCTCCAATTTATGCGGCTGCTATAACACCTGCTCGACGGAGTCGGCGCAGCGGAAGCAGGACTAGCAACCAAAAGGCTGTAAATGCTCCTCCGCCGCTACCGATACCGCTCAGCGCGCCGGTTGCTGGCGAGAGAGTTATTTCCACTTCGGTGACGTCGGAGTACTCAAAGCCATCGTGGACAGATACACCCAATGAAACACTTTGCGACTCGAGAAGATCGATACTTTCTGATCCCGTTGCATAAACGTCTCCGGAGTTTTCGTCGATCCTGAACAGAGTCGAAAAGCCTTCCGAGTCCGCTTCAATGGTGAAGCTGCTGAGCGCATGGCCGTTGAGGTCTCTTGCTTGTACTTGCCCGATGGGTGATGAAAGGTTTAGAGAGGCGTTGGTCGCGTCTAGCTCTTGGTTGCCGGTTATTTCAGGTGGGTCATTGACTGCGGTCATGTGCAAGGTGTCGCTCGAGTCGGTTTCGAACTCCAAGCCAGAGCTATTTAGTGCTGAGAAATTGAAGTCGAAGTCTAGATCGACAACAGAGCTCGGTGATTGCGTCAGTAGATTGAAAGAGGTCTCTTGCCCGTTATCCAACGCGGGGCCACTGCAGCTGAGCTGGGTACTGCTCTGCGAACAGCTCCAATTGATACCGCTCACTTGTTGAAACAACACACTGGCAGGAAGCGTAATCTCTGCAGACGTGGATTGCAGTCGGCTGCCCGTGTTGTTGATCAATTGAACCGTCGCCGCAATCTCTGAGTCGGGCATAGGTTTTCTCGCTGCGATATCGATGGTCGCATTGAATCCTAGCTTGTACAGCGTCTTGACGCCGCTGAGGTCGTGGTCGCTCAACGCATTGCGTTGTCCGATAGTGACATTCGATTGTTTAGGCGTGATGGTCTCTTGCCCATCGATACTAAAGAAGGTTCTGCCATAATGCATGATAGAGCTGTAGTCGTAGGGCGTGTTCACCTGAAAATTGCTGGTCACAATATCGAAGTTATGGCTTTTGCTGGAGGAGATTTTTGACCAGTTCACGGTGATGTAGTCGTCGCGATCAGGTCTTGTATGTTCGTGATACAGGCCTAGTGCGTGACCGATCTCGTGGATGAAGTTGCCGGTGGAGCAACCGGCCGAAGAGTAGATGGGTTGCTCGCCGCCGATGCGGCCGATGTAGCTCGCGCAGCCCGATTGATCGATAAAATTGACGTAGTCGGTCTCCGTTGTGCGCTGCACTAAGCGAATCGGTGTCATCGAATTCCAATGCGCGATGGCCTGCTCAATTTTAGTCCTCGCGCTGCTGCTCAGATCGGCGCCGAAACTGTATGGCATTATTCCGTCTGGCCACAATGTCCCACTGAGTTCCACGCTGAAGCTCTGTGCTTGCACGCTGGTTGAACGCGAACTAGCCGCTGCTGCCAGCGGCACGAGCACATCACCTTCAAACACACCCACGCCACTGCCTGTATCAAGAACGGTGACCAACTGCGATCCGCTGCCGTCTACATCAAGTGCGGTGAGCAGTGGCTCGCCCTCGAGCGTGTTGTCACCCTCGGCGGAGCCGAGTTGAGGATTTAGCAATGAAATGACACCCCAAGAGAGTGCAAAGCTTTTTGCCAGGGAGCTGCGCATAAGCCCGATTCCGTCTTCTAGTTATTATCAAAGGGCATCCGGCAGGCTGTTTGAGCGCGTGCATGTAGGATGTTGATAATACTTTTCGACGACTCGACCCATATCTTGACGAATGTTCGCACGTCAATTGCTGCCGTTGAGTAATACTTTGCGCGGTTTTGGGACAGTAAAGAGGGGCGAGAGGAGAGACTGGCGTCCCGAGAGGGATTCGAACCCCCGACTTTTCCCTTAGGAGGGGAACGCTCTATCCAGCTGAGCTACCGGGACGCAGTGCGAGCATTCTAGACGCTGCCAAGAAATATTTCATCTTCGCGCGGATTTGTCTGCGGGGAGCAGCAGCAGAAGTGGCCTCAGGTTTGGACTGAAAAAGACCATTTCTACTCCAATATGCCCAGTATGTGTTGGCATCTACTGTGTTAGCGGTCCTTTCATAAAGAGTTGTCTGATGCTGCTTGCCAACTGTGTGAGCGCCTGTAAAGCGCGGCGTCGGCCTGCCGATGACGGTCTGGCAAGGAATGCGTGTGTTGGCTTCGTCGACACAGTCTCACAAGGAGTACAGAGTGGATATCGCAACAATAGTCGGCATGTTCGGCGCCCTCGGCATTATCGTCGCCGCTATCTTGACTGGCGGAGACCTCGGTGCCTTCATCGATGTACCTTCCGTGTTGATCGTAGTGGGTGGGACGACCTTCGCCGTTTTGTTTCGCGTCACACTTGCGCAGTTTATCAATTCTTTCAAGGTCTTAGCGAAAGGCTTTTTGTTCACCAGCGTGCCCCCTCAAGACTTGATCACCGAGGCAGTTGAACTGGCCAACGTCGCGCGCAAAGAAGGGGTATTGGCTTTGGAGGGACGCGAAATTGGCGACCCCTTTCTGCAAAAAGGCATCGCCCTGTGCATCGATGGCAACCCGCCCGAGATTGTGCAAGCGATGCTGATGAAAGACACCAATCTCACCATTGAGCGCCACGAGTTAGGAGCCAACTTCTTTGCCGCAGTGGGTGATGCAGCGCCGGCCATGGGCATGATCGGTACGCTAGTGGGTCTGGTCCAGATGTTGGGCAATATGGAAGATCCCAAAACCATCGGTCCGTCGATGGCGGTTGCTCTGTTGACCACGCTCTACGGCGCGGTTATCTCTAATGCAATCGCACTGCCGATGGCCGACAAGCTAAAGCTGCGTGCCAATGAAGAGAAGCTCAAAAAACGCCTGATTCTTGAGTCGGTCGCGGGTATTCAAGAGGGCATTAATCCACGTATTCTCGAGCAGTTATTGAATAACTTCTTGCCAGAATCTCAACGCGAAGCGGCGAGCTAAGAGGGCGATATGGAAGAAGATGATTGCCCCGCATGCCCCCAACTACCGGGGTGGCTTGCAACTTTCGCTGACCTGATGTCGCTGTTGATGTGCTTCTTTGTACTGCTGTTGTCCTTTTCGGAAATGGACGTGCAGAAGTACAAGCGAGTGGCGGGATCATTGAAGTTTGCCTTCGGTGTACAGCGTGAAGTGAGCGCCAAAGACCCGCCGAAAGGCACTAGTATTGTGGCGCAGGAATTTAGCCCGGCCAAGCCTCAGCCCACCATCGTTAATGTTGTACAACAGGTAACCACGCAGCACTTCAAGCAAAATCTGGACTTTACCGATACTAACCAGAGGGTTAATGACACCAAGAGTTCCGGGGCTGGCAAGGGCAAGCAAGACACCAGTAGCCGAGTCAAAACGTCAAGGGAGGCCCTAGTCAAGCCGCTAATATCTGAAGGGCAGATAAAGCGCCGTTTAAATGACTTGGCCAAAAACAAGGCCGAAGAAGTGAAGCGCCTGCTCAGGCAGGAGATAAAGCAAGGCCTGTTGGAGGTGGTCGCCGATGGTGACAAAGTCATCGTTCGTATGCGCGAACGAGGATTTTTTCAAACGGGCCGCGCCGATATCTCTCTCAATACCGAAAAGGTGTTGAAAAAGGTGGCCAATGCCCTCGCTCAGATCAGTGGAGATTTGGTGATTTCGGGACACACGGACAACGTACCTATATCGAATGATGAGTTTAAATCGAACTGGGAGCTGTCTTCGGCACGTGCGGCTAACGTAGTGCACTACATGAGTAGTAAAGGGGGGATCGAACCCAAACGCATGGAAATACGCGCGCATGCAGATGTTCGTCCTTTGGTCGACAACGACAATGCGAAGAATCGCGCCTCCAATCGTAGAGTGGAGATTGAGGTGCAGAGTACAACGAGCGAAGAAGACGCCAGACGCGCTCTTGAAGATGTAATGACGCCAGAGCAAAGTCCGCAGGAGTAAGGCAATGTCAGCAGTGAGCACAAACACAGAACAACCCAAGGGGCAGGCTGTCGAGAGACGATCTTTCTTTCGGGTAAACGATGCGGTGGCATTGAAGGTGAGCAAGCTCGAAACTGAGATGCTGGAGGCCGCGAAAGAGCGTGTTCAACAGCGCGAGCGGGAGCTTCAGGCCTTCTCCCAAGGCGACGGCAGTGCCCAAGTGCAAGCGGCGCTGCGCGAAGTGGAAGCCAAGCATCCTGAAGTCGCTAATTTATTTCGTCTCTTTGACTCGCGCTTGGAAGCTCTGACGCACGCGCTCGCTCCGCAAGACAAAAGTGAGCAAGAAGCACCGAACGTGGTGGCGAGCATGAGCGGCAATGGTCTGGCTTTCGACTGGCCCAGCGCCTTCTACGACGGCGAACACCTAATGGTGGAGTTGACGCTCTTTCCGTTGCGCTATCAGATAGATCTGGTGGCAAAAGTAGTGCGCGGAAATCCGGCTGATCGCGCCACCGATGGCAATTTTCACTGCGCCATGGAGTTTGTGGAGGTTGCCGAGACTGATCGAGAGGTGCTGCTGCAGCATGTGCATAATCTACAGCTCGAATCTTTGCGTTCTAGAAACGATAGCGACTTTTAATCAGAAGCGAACCACTAACACCCCGTCTATTGGCCGGGGCTGGCGGCACGTTTTTCGCAGCATTCTCGCATACGAATAGTTTATCGCTATCTTGCGAGAGGCCCATGTCATGTCCGAAACGGCGCCACCGGCATCAATCGATGCACCCTTTTTAGCCACCAGTGCCGAAGAAATAGAGCAGTTGTTGAGTGTTTCTAAAAGGCCGCTAGACACTATGTGCGGCTTGCTAGCAACTGACCCTGCTTTGCTCGTGCATCTGCTGAGAAAACTCACAGCCGACTCTGACACAGCGCTAGACGACTACAGTTTGAGGCATCTAGCAGGTTGCTGGCTACAGGCCCCTGACCATCGCTGGTACGCGAAACTATTGGCGGTGCGTCACAGCGCGCTCAGCGAACATCAGAGAACTGAACACCGAGCTTTGTGCGTCCGCGCAGCCATCGCCGCAGGGCTAGTCGGGGAGTGGAGCTGTGATGATGTGCCGAGTTTGCGCGGAGCAGCCGAATTAGCCGAAACACGAGCCGTGGTCGCCGTGCTGCCGAGCCTTTTGCAGCTCTGTCGCATTCAGCACGGGGCTTGCTATGAGTCAGTCGGCGCCGAGCGCGAGGCCTGGATGCATGAGGTCAGCACTGTGCTGGGAGAGCCGCAGGCAAAGGCTCTTTACACACCTGAGAGCCCGGATGATCCCGCGAATATAGCGGTGGAAATTGCTGCATCCGCCGTCTCTAGCCATTCAGAAGAAAAAATACAGCTCAAACTGCCCGAGTGGTCGCGCAGGCTCAATCGCGACGCGGAGCTGATAGCGCAAGACATTGCTCGTGTGAACAACGGGCTAGCAATGATGGAGGGCTCTCACGCCCAGCTTAATTCAGAGCAGGTGTTGTCTCTCATCCAAGGCCGATCGCCTCATCAACTCGAACGTCACGATTGTGAGAATTGTCGCCAGCAGCAGTTTGACAATGCCTTGGCCACTATTCGACTGCGTCTGGGACAGGGTGATTTTGCGGTCACTGAACTCATTGACCACCTGCTGTTCGCCATTTGCAACTGTGGTAGCTTGCGTCGCGCACAGTGGTTGCATTTAGACAGTGAGAGACAAGCTCTGCAGAGCCGACGCCGCAAGCTCGCGCCCCAGGCATCTAAACTCGCCGCTTGGGATTTGTCGATTTCCGATCTGCCCATGCTGCAAGTACTGCTGGAGCGTCCTCGTTCAATTCAAGTCTACCCAGAAATTCGTGAGCAGCTTGTTAAATTACTGCCGCATGATGCGAAGGGTTCCTTTGCGGAGCACTACCTGTGCGCATCCGTGTTTTGTGGCTCGGTGCCTCTAGGGGTGGTTTACGCCGACGCCGACGGCGAGACGCTGGGAGCGGCAGAAGCCGCTAAGTTTAAAGCCGTGGTGCAGTTGGCCAGCAAAATGGTCACCTTGTTAGCGCTTAGAAACCGTCGCTTCGCCGCCACGCCCGATGTCAGCCAGCTCGCCTACCCAGACTACGCTTCCTTTGACCTCAATCGAGCGGCCAACGAACAAAGCACTTGGCGGTCTGATACAGTCAAGCACGGTCTAAATTCTCTCTAATCAGCTGCGTCAAACGTTGCTCCAACCAGTAATTAGGTCTCCAGGGTGTGCCACAGACATACCCCACATGTCCGCCGTGTCTACTTAATTCAAGGGTCGTTTTGGGGCCCAATTCATCCTCGTTTGGGATCATCGAAGGTTCGAAAAAGGGATCGTCATGCGAGTGAATGATATGGCACAGCCGTTGTATTTCACTCAGGCGTTGACGAGGTGCGGCACGGGTGTAGTAGTCATCAGCACTGCTGAAGCCATGCAAAGGAGCGGTAACGTGATGATCGAACTGCCAGAATGTCTTGGCGGTGTCTAACTTGTCGATGTCTATCGGTAATTTGATGCCTGCGGCGAGCTTGGCCCGTGCCGATAGCACGCAGTCTTGTACCAGCGTGTGCTGATAGATACGTGAAAATCCCTGACTCATCCGGATCGATCCCGAACGCGGCTCGAAGGGCGGAGATACAGCCAGCGACAGTGTCAGTTGCTCGGGTAAGTTTTCTTGGGCCAGTGTGTTGAGTAGTGCCGCTGCGCCAATCGAGTAACCTACCGCCAAGAGTTTCTTTTCGGGATATCGCTGCGCCAATTGCTCCAGTAGCCAAGCGATATCTTCTGTGTGACCGCAATGGTAGCTCTGTGGCTGGCGGTTTGGCTCACCCGAACACCCCCTAAAGTGCATGACGGCGCCACCCAAATTTTGTGAGTCTAGCGCGTGCATCAAACCTCGCGCGTAAGGCGAGTCAGAGCTGCCTTCCAGACCATGAAAAATCAGTACCAGCGGCCCATCGGTGCAGCCAAACCAATGCAAATCCAAAAAATCGTTGTCTGGGGTGAGCAGTCGCTCAGGCTTAATTGAAGGAGCCTTGATCGCTCGTAGTCGTGCGGCAACCAGTGTTTGCAGGTGCGGATTGCGACACCACCAGGGAGCCTTGAATTGAGATTGGATCAACATATTAAATCAGGACATGCTCTGTTGCGCTAACCAGTGAAGTGTTGAATTGACTGCTATAACTATTTGTTTAGTGCATGGTGAGTTTTCGATGAGGATATTGATCAGCAACGATGATGGCTACCTCGCGCCGGGTATTCGCATTCTCGCTGAGCATTTGGCGATGGTAGCGGATATCAAAGTAGTCGCGCCGGATCGCAATCGAAGTGGGGCTAGTAATGCACTGACTTTGACACAGCCGTTGCGGGTACACCATCACCGCGACGGCATCGTCTCGGTTGAAGGAACGCCGGCAGA
>JBMYWE010000061.1:0-9743 GCA_049607125.1 Granulosicoccaceae bacterium
TCAGGCGGTGAGCGCCAGACGGTTGCCATTGCCAGGGCTGTCTACTTTGGTGCCAAGGTACTCATACTCGACGAGCCTACGTCTGCGCTTGGTGTGCGACAGACATCCAACGTCCTGGCCACCGTTGCGCGGGTTCGTGAGAGCGGCATTGGTGTGGTGTTTATCACCCACAATGTACGTCACGCGATGGCGGTCGGCGATCGCTTTACCGTGCTCAACCGCGGTCGAACTCTTGGCACCGCCGTGCGCGGTGAAATTAAGCCCGAAGAACTGCAAGACTTAATGGCCGGCGGACAAGAGCTAGCGGAACTCGAAGGCTCCTTGGGGACGACCATATGAGTCGTGAGATCGGCATTGGGCTGATCGGAGCGGGCTACATGGGCAAAGCTCATTCAGTTGCGCTGCACTCGGTTGGCGCGGTGTTTAACACGAGCTTGCGCCCGCGCTGCGAGATGATCGCCACGCGGTCCGAAGCGGGGGCAGCCGAGGCTGCTGTGCGACTGGGTTTTGCGCGCTCCACAGGAGATTGGCGGGTGCTGGTGGCAGACCCTCGAGTCGAGGCTGTCGTGATTGCCAGTCAGCAGGAGACGCACCGCGAGATAGCCGAGGCAGCCTTGGCCTTGGGCAAGCCGGTGTTCTGCGAGAAGCCATTGGCCGAGTGCACCGAGTCCGCCGAGTCGATGGTGGCAGCCGCCGCTCGTGCTGGCGTAGCTAACATGATCGGTTTTAACTATGTGCGCACCCCGGCTACGCAGTTCGTGCGAGAAATGCTGGAGCAGGGGATGATCGGAGATTTGCACTACTTGCGTATAGAGCACTGCGAAGACTTCCTCGCCGACGCAGCCGAGCCCGCCAACTGGCGAACGCGCGATATGGCCAGTGGCAATTTGGGAGACTTAGCGCCTCATCCAATAAATGCAGCTCTGGCGCTGGGTGGTCCTGTGGCCGAATTGATGGCGGATATGCAGACAGTCTTCGAAGAGCGAGACAATGAAAAAGTTCTCAATGACGATCAAGCTCATTTTGTCTGCCGTTTTGCCAGTGGTGCCATGGGGTATTTGTTCTCTAGTCGCGTCGCCCATGGCCGCAAGATGGGCTACGCCTACGAGCTGCACGGCAGTAAGGGCACCATTAAGTTTGATCAAGAAGATCAAAATGCCGTTTGGCTCTACACCGATGAGGGCGATGACCGCACAGCGGGGTTTCGCAAAATTCTCACCGGCCCAGCTCACCCTGATTACATCAACTTTTGCCTTGGCCCCGGGCATGGCACGGGTTACCAGGATCAAATTATTATTGAACAACGTGACTTTTTAAGCGCTATTGAAAGCGGCCAAAACGTTTGGCCAGACTTCGCTCACGGGCTGCAAGTGCACCGACTCGTCGATGCCGTCGCGAAATCGGCTGCGCAGCGCCAATGGGTGAAACTCGATTGAGGAACAAAACTGTATGACTCTTCGCATTGCTGTATTGGGCGCGGGCCGTATCGGCCAAGTGCACGCCAAGACCGTGGCCGCATCCGCAGACGCCGAGTTGGTGGCTGTGGCCGATGCCTTTGCCGAGGCCGCTGACAAGCTGGCTGCGCAATGGGACTGTGCGGTGGGCGAGGTTGATGTGCTCATCAATGACGCCGCCATAGATGCGATTATTATTTGCACACCCACCGACACCCACGCTGATTTAATTGAACAGGCGGCGCGCGCAGGTAAAGCAATCTTTTGCGAGAAGCCAATTGATCTGAATGCTGATCGTGTGCGGGCTTGTCTAGAAGTGGTAGAGCAGAGCCAAGCCAAATTAATGGTTGGTTTTAACCGTCGTTTCGACCCGCACTTTGCAGCACTGGAATGCGCCGTCCGTGGTGGCGCGGTGGGTGAGGTCGAACAAGTCATCATCACCTCACGCGACCCAGCTCCGCCTCCGGTGGAGTACATCAAACGCTCTGGTGGGCTATTTCGCGACATGATGATCCACGACTTTGATATGGCGCGGTTTTTACTCGGCGAGGAGCCAGTAAGCGTTAGCGCGGTGGGCAGTGCATTGGCCGACCCAAGCTTGAGCGGTATCGATGTGGACACCGCCACCGCGGTACTCACCACATCCAGTGGCAAGCAGGCAGTCATCACCAACTCGCGTCGCGCCAGTTACGGTTACGACCAGCGCGCCGAGGTGCACGGTAGTGCGGGTATGGCCAGTATGGACAACCCACGTGTCACCTCTTTGCAAACCGCCAACGCAGCGGGCTATACCGTTGAGCCTTTGCATGACTTTTTTATGACCCGCTACACCGAGGCCTACGCCAACGAGTTGTCCAGTTTTGTACGATGGGTTGGCACGGGGCAAGGTGATGTACCCAGTGGCCTCGACGGTCTAAAAGCCCTGATGCTGGCAGATGCCGCTGAAGCTTCACTAAGCAGCGGCAAACAGGAGCGTGTCGAATGAGTCAATCGCCATTATTAGTCAAACCCCGTTCACCCAGTGATGATGGCCTCGTGCACCGCATCACGGCGGAGAGCGCCGGCTGGACCTATGTTGGGTTTGAAACCTACACACTAAAACCAGGGCAGGGTTATTCGTTGATCCCCGACAAGCGCGAGCACTGTTTGGTGCTGCTCTCGGGCAAAGCTGATGTGCTGGCCGGCGATCTGCGCGCTGAAGGACTGGGCGAGCGCATGGCCGTCTCCGAGCACATCAAGCCCCAGTCGGTGTATGTGCCTGTGGGTACAGCCGCTGAGTTGACGGCCATCACCGATGTGGAGCTGGCCGTGTGCAGCGCTCCCGGCGGCGGGGATTACCCCGCGCGGGTGATTGCAGGTGATGACGTCGGCTATTCGGTGCGTGGCGAGGGCAGCAACACTCGCTATATCTACGACATTCTGCCGGACTCCGTCGACTGGGCGCACAGCTTGTTGGTGGTGGAGGTGCGCACCCCCTCTGGCAACTGGAGCAGCTACCCGCCGCACCGCCACGACGAAGACGATATGCCGAGGCAATCTCTACTCGAAGAGACCTACTACCACCGCATATTCCCCGAGCAGGGCTTTGCCTTTCAGCGCGTCTACACCGACGACGGCTCGCTCGATGAAGCCATGGCTTTGAGCAGCGGTGACGTCGTGTTGGTGCCCAGAGGTTATCACCCCTACGGCGTGGCGCACGGATACGAGGGCTATTACCTGAACGTGATGGCTGGCCCCAAGCGTGTGTGGAAGTTCTACAACAACCCCGACCATGAATGGTTGATGAAATGACAATTAAACCCAAACTTGACCTGATCACTCTCGGTCGTTGCGGCGTTGACCTCTATGCGCAGCAAATAGGTGCGCGACTAGAAGACGTCAGCAGCTTCGCCAAATACCTCGGAGGGTCTTCCACCAACATAGCCGCTTGCGCCGCGCGACAGGGCCTGCGCACGGGTTTGATTACCCGTGTAGGTGATGAGCACGGCGGGCGATTTCTGCGCGAGCAACTGCAGCGCGAAGGAGTGGACACCCGCGCCGTGCTCACCGACCCCGAGCGACCCACGGCGATGGTGTTGCTGGGAATCAAAGACAAAGACACTTTCCCGCTGGTGTTTGTACGCGAAAACTGCGCCGATATGGCTATCAGCGCGGATGACCTCGACGCGGACTATATTGGCAGCTCCAAGTGTCTGCTGATCACCGGCACACATTTCTCTACGCCAGCCGTACACGCCAGTTCTACGGCCGCTCTTAAAATGGCGCGTGAGCAGGGCGTCAAGACAGCCATTGATATCGATTACCGCCCGGTGCTGTGGGGGCTCACATCGCGCGGCGATGGCGAGACTCGCTTTGTTGCCGACGAGTCAGTCAGCAGTCACCTACAGAGCATATTGCCGCTGTTTGACTTGGTAATCGGCACCGAAGAAGAGCTACACATTGCCGGTGGCAGCGACAATACACTGCAAGCCCTGCGCACCGTGCGCGAGCACACGCAAGCAGTGATCGTGCTCAAACGCGGCCCCTTCGGTGCCACGGTGTTTGAGGGTGATATCCCCGACAGCCTCGACGACGGCATCACAGTCGAAGGTGTCACCGTCGATGTGATGAACGTGTTGGGTGCCGGAGACGCCTTTGCCGCAGGTTTCTTGCGCGGCTGGCTCAACGACGAAGGCTTCGAGCAAGCGCTGCGCTACGCCAATGCCTGCGGGGCACTGGTCGTGTCCAGGCACGGTTGTACACCTGCCATGCCAACAGTGCCGGAGCTGGATTACTATCTCGCCCACAGCGGTGAGATACCTCGCCCCGATCAACACCAATGGCTGAACCACCTGCATCGCGTCACCACTCGTGTGCGGCGAGAGCCCTGGGGTGAGTTGCTGATTCACGCCTTTGACCATCGTTCGCAACTAGTCGACATGGCACGCGCCGTCGGTGCGCCGCTGGAAAAAATCACTCCGCTTAAACAGCAGTTGCTCGAGGCGACGCAAGCGGTTATTGAAGAGGACGGTCTGCAAGGGCAGGCGGGTATCCTCTGCGACGATACGTTCGGGCAAGATACACTCAACACCGCCACTGGCTCTGGCCTATGGATAGGGCGTCCGGTGGAAGTGCCGGGCTCGCGCCCGCTGGCACTAGAGCGTGGCGACAGCATTGGTTCGCAACTGATCAGTTGGCCTGCGGAGCATATCGTCAAGTGTCTGGTGTTTTATCATCCTGATGACAACGACAATCTGCGGCATGCCCAAGAGCGACAGGTGATGAACCTGTGGCGGGCTTGTCAAATCAGTGGCCACGAGCTGTTGCTAGAAATCATCCCACCCAAGCTTGATGGCGAGCGATGCGCCGATCACGACGAGGCGGTGGTGCGGGCGGTCAAACGGTTTTACAACCTCAATGTACTGCCCGACTGGTGGAAACTGCCCAGTCTCTCTGCTGCCGCACTAGACCAGATTGAGGCCTTGATAGAAGAACGCGATAGCCATTGTCAGGGCATAGTTATCCTTGGATTGGATGCGCCCATAGACGAGTTGGCGGCGGGTTTTAAGTGCTGCGCGCAGGCCTCGCGCGTGCGCGGTTTCGCCGTCGGGCGCAGTATTTTTGGCGCACCGGCTCAAGCCTGGCTGGCAGGTCTTATTGAAGACGCAGAACTCCAACATCAAATTAAAACTAACTACCGACAAGTGATTGCTGCCTGGCGCGGCCGAGCGGGGTAGAGGACAACATGAACACAATAAAACTCACGACAGCACAGGCTTTGGTTCGCTTCCTAGCGGCGCAACACGTTGAGATAGAGGGCCAGATCAAACCGTTGTTTGCTGGAGTGTGGGCCATTTTTGGCCACGGCAACGTACCGGCTCTTGGTGAGGCGCTGCACGGCGTGCGCGAACAGCTGCCAACTTATCGCGGGCACAACGAGCAATCCATGGCGCACGCCGCCATTGGCTTTGCTAAGCAATCTCGCCGTCAGCAGATGATGGCGGTGTCGAGCTCCATCGGTCCGGGCGCTACCAATATGGTCACCGCCGCGGCCTTGGCGCACGTCAATCGCTTGCCGGTGCTATTTTTGCCCGGTGATGTCTTTGTCGATCGGCGCCCAGACCCTGTCTTACAGCAGGTCGAGAACTTCAACGACCCCAATATCAATGCCAACGATTGTTTTCGGCCCGTGTCACGCTACTTTGATCGCTTTACGAAACCTGAGCAGCTGATCACCAGCTTGCCGCAAGCAATGGCGGTACTTACCGATGCCGAGTTGTGTGGTCCGGTCACCTTGTGCTTGCCGCAAGATGTGCAAGCTGAGAGCTTTGACTACCCATTGAGCTTCTTTGAGCCGGTGGTGCACCGTCAGCAGCGACTGGGCGCTGACCCGGCGCAGTTGGCGCGGGTGGCTGCTCAGATAAAGGCCGCCAAAAAGCCTGTGTTGGTGGCGGGAGGTGGGGTGCACTACAGCGGTGCAGTAGAGGCTTTGCGCGCCTTTGCCGCAACACACGCCGTGCCAGTCGTAGAGACATCCGCCGGCAAAGGCGCCATGCGGGCGAGTGATGCCTTTAATGCGGGGGGAATCGGAGTGGTCGGCGCCAGTAGTGCCAACGCCTTGGTGCAAGAGGCCGATTTGTTGTTGACTGTCGGCACGCGCCTATCGGATTTCAGCACCGGCTCGCGCACCGCTTTGTCTAATGTGCGCGTGCCACAAATCAACTTAAATGTGGGCCACTTCGACGCTCATAAGCACCAGGCCACTGCACTGCGATGTGACGCCTTGCGCGGCCTAGAAGAGCTCGCGCCGCTATTGCAGAACTGGCGATCAGATGCCGGTTGGGTAGCCCGCATAAACGAAGCCAAGACCGAGTGGGCAGAAACCGTGGCTGCCGCTATTGCACCCAGCGACGGCTTGCCGAGCGACGCGCAGGTGACGGGCTTGATAATTGAGTCAGCTGACACTAGCAAGGATGTCTTGGTGGTGGCAGCGGGCTCTATGCCTGCCGAGGGTGTCAAGTTGTGGCCGGCGGAGCATAGCCGGGGCTACCACGCCGAGTATGGTTTCTCTTGTATGGGTTACGAGATTGCGGGTGGCTTGGGGGTGAAAATGGCACATCCGGACGGCGAGGTGTATGTCGTCGTGGGGGACGGCAGTTATTTGATGCTCAACTCTGAAATCGCCAGCGCCGTGGCCTTGCGCCAGAAGCTGATTATCATGGTGCACGACAACCGGGGCTTTGGCTGCATTAATCGCCTGCAAAATGGCTGTGGCCAAACGCCCTTTAATAATTTGCTCGACGAGGGCACCGAGGGCGACACACCTAAAATAGACTTCGCCGCCCACGCGCGGTCGCTCGGTGCAACTGCCGAGCACGTAGATTCACTTGCAGCCCTGCCCGAAGCGCTGCAGCGAGCACGCGCCAGCGACAACACCTACTGTATTTGCATCGACACCAACGCCGTTGACTCAATGGGCGGGGGGAGTTGGTGGCAAGTGGGTATCCCTGAGGTTTCGAGCCGAGAGAGCGTCACCGATGCGCGCCGTGATTGGCAAGACGCAGGTAAAGAGGGGCAATCGTTTTGAGCAAGGTTCGACTGGGCATCAATCCCCTAACTTGGAGCAACGATGACCTGCCCACCTTGGGCGGTGAGACCACGCTTGAGACCAGCCTGCGCGAAGGCCGAGAGGTGGGATATGAAGGGTTTGAACTGGGCAATAAATTTCCGCGCGACCCAGATGTGCTTGGGCCTATTTTAGCGCAACACGATTTATGCCTCGCCTCGGGTTGGTTTAGCGGTGGGCTGATGGCACACGGGGTAGAAGCCGAAATTGCAGCTATCAAGCCCCATGTTCACTTGCTCAAGAGCTTGGGGTGCTCGGCCCTCATCTATTGCGACATCACCGGCACCGTGCAAGGGGAGCGCTGGACGCCGCTGTCGCACCGGCCGCGCATGCGCGATGATCAATGGACAAATTGGTGTGCTGGCTTGACGCAAGTGGCCGACTTTGTCGCCGAGGCGGGGTTGGCTTTGGCCTACCATCACCACATGGGCACGATGATTGAGAAGCGCGCCGAGGTCGACCGCATGATGGACGGTTGTGGCGAAAGCGTGGGCTTGTTGATCGACACAGGGCATATGTTTTTCAGTGGGGGGGACCCGGTGGACTTGGCGCGCACCTACGCCAGTCGCACCCGCCATGTGCATTGCAAAGATATGCGCGCTGATATCACCCGCGATGCTAGTAACCGCGACACCAGCTTTATTGACGCGCTTTTGGCGGGCGCATTTGCCGTGCCTGGCGATGGCTGTATAGACTATCCCGCCGTGCTCAAGGCACTGGCCGATGCCGATTACAGCGGTTGGCTCATTGTAGAGGCCGAGCAAGACCCCGCTGTCGCGCCATCCTATGTCAACGCCAAGCGCGGTTATGAGCATTTGGCCAAGCTAGCTACTGAGGCGGGCTTGTTGTGAGTTACTTGCCGACCGATTTGCGCCCAGTCGATGCGCTTTGCCTAGGTAGGGCAGGGGTCGACCTCTACGCGCGTGAGCACAACACGCCCATGGGAGAGGTGAGCGGCTTTGAAAAATATGTCGGCGGCTCGCCCGCAAACATAGCTGTGGCAATGTCTCGGCTAGGAGCCAAAGTTGGCATGATTGGCATGGTATCGGCAGATTCGCTCGGCGAGTATGTGCGCGATTATTTGCGCTCCGAGGGCGTTTCAGTTGAAGGCTTGGGCACAGTAGCTGACGGAAGCCGAACTAGTCTGGCCGTGACTGAAATGCGCCCCGACAACTGCGAAGTGGTTATCTACCGCAATCGCGCTGCTGATTTGGCGCTGGCGCCCGAACACATCGACCCTCAAATGATCGCCAGCGCTAGGCTGTTGGTGATCTCGGGTACGGCCTTGTGCGAGAGCCCCTCGCGTGAAGCTGTATTTGCCGCGCTGCTGGCCGCCGAGCAGGCCGGTACCAGCGTCATGCTCGACTTGGATTACCGCGCCTACAACTGGCGTAGCCTGGCCGATGCCAGTGCTTGCTATCGACTGGCCGCGCGTTTTGCCACCCTAGTGGTGGGTAACCGTGAGGAGTTTGAAGTGCTCGGCGCACCTGTTCAAGACGGTGATGCTGCAATAGCCGCCAGTCTGCTCGACGCACCGGGTGCCACGCGCGTGGTTTTTGTCAAAGCGGGGGCAGAGGGATCGAAGGTTTACACCGACAAGCAGCCAGCACCTATCGAGCAAGCGGTGTTCACTGTACAAGCGACCAAACCCTTTGGCGCAGGCGACGCCTACGCCGGTACCATTTGCGCCGGCCTGTTGGCCGGATTGCCTCTGGCCGAGTGTGTGCGCAGAGGCAGCGCCGCGGCGGCTATCGTAGTGGCCGGTAACAGCTGCTCTGATGCCTCACCCACCGAAACTGAACTCAGCACCTTTATGACTCAGCACCGCTGAGTCGGGAGAACCGCTATGCCGCAACACATCCCTTCTTTTGACAACAAAAACCAAGCTATCGTCGCCGAGCACAATGAATACGTCCCCTTGGTGTATTTCAATCGGGTACTGCTCAATGCCGGCGAGTCGCACAGTTACCAACTGGGGGGGCATGAATCTTGTGTGGTGCCGGTGAGCGGCAGCATAAAAGTAGACGTCGATGGGGAAGTATTTGACAACATCGGCACGCGTACGGTGCTCTGGGAGGGTAAGCCCAATGGCGTCTACGTGCCCGTCGATAGCCCTTGTACGATCACCTGCCTGAGCGAGTCAGTTGAAGTGTTTATTGCGGGTGGTGTGTTTGATCAGCGCTTTGCACCCTTCGCCATGCGCGACGATGACATTGACCTTGTGCAATACGGTTCCGACGACACCAAGACACACCGCAAAATTAAACACCTGCTCGGACAAGCCAACACCGAAAAGCGAGGTCGCTTGCTGGTGAGCGAATTGTTTACCGTGGGGGCAGGTGGCTGGAGCGGCTTCCCACCGCACAAGCACGATACCGATAGGCCCGGCATTGAAACTCGGTTTGAAGAAGTCTACAACTTTCGGTTTAACCCAGAGCAAGGCTTTGGTGCTCAGTTTGGTTATGTGGAGGAAGACGACTTTGGCCCGGTGTTTCACATAAAGCATGACAGTACCTACTTGATTGACCGGGGCTATCATCCCTGCGTCGCGGCACCGGGGTACGAGATGTATTATTTCACCATCATCGTTGGTGAGACTTCACAATCGCTCAAGCAGTTTTTTGAGCCGGCCCACGAGTACCAGGTGCATACCATTCCGGGTATCAAGGATATGATCGCTAAGT
>JBMYWE010000062.1:0-9689 GCA_049607125.1 Granulosicoccaceae bacterium
CACCCATTATTTACAGTCTCTGATAGGCAGTTCAGCCAAAACTGTCGTGCTCGGTGGTGGCCTACTGGGATTAGAAGCGGCCGCGGGGCTGGCCCGCCAGGGGACGGATGTCACCGTCGTTCACCGCCATGCCATCTTGATGAATCGTCAGTTGGATACAGAAGCATCGCGACTGCTGCAAGCGCGATTGGAAAGCATGGGAGTACGTTTCAGGACAGCCATTGAGCCTACAGCTTTGCAAGGCGACACTCGAGTAGAAGCAGTAGAACTGGCTAACGGAGAATTCCTAGAAGCCGATTGTGTGGTGCAAGCCGCTGGCATTGTCGCCAACGCTGAGCTCGCCAGAGCAAGTGGGCTTGAATGTGATCAGGGCGTGCTTGTCGACGACTACCTGCGCACAAACAAACCCTCCGTCTACGCGTTGGGAGAATGCTGCGAGCATCAAGGAGTCACGGTTGGTCTTGTAGCGCCAATTCGCGAGCAAGCAAAAACTTTGGCCAAGGTGCTGTTGGGTGATATTAGCCAGCCCTACAGACCCACTGCCACATCGGCCTTGCTCAAAGTATCAGGTGTTCAACTGTTTTCTGCAGGCGATTTGCGACCCCAATCCCCCAGGGCAGAGGAAATTGTATTTAAGGCCCCTGCCAGCGCATCGAAGGGCTCTAGCAGCTACCGGAAAATAATAATTCACAATCGAAAGCTCGCTGGTGTGGTGATGTTTGGCGACACCAGCGACAGCCCGTGGTTTTTAGAGAAAATACAAGCCAGAACAGATATCGAAGACCAACGCGAGAACCTGATTTTTGGTCGGCAGTTTTGCGCCTAGGCGCTAAGGAATGACAACGAGAAAACTATGCAAAATAAATATCGAGTAGTCGTCATCGGCAACGGCATGGTCGGGCACAAGTTTCTGGACTCACTCGCTAAATCAGAGGCCGCAGGCGAATACGCCGTCGAGGTCTTTGGCGAGGAGTCCCATGTCGCCTACGACCGCGTTCACTTGTCTGAATACTATTCCGGCCGTAGCGCCGATGATCTCAGCCTAGCAAGCCTAGGCTACTACGAAGAGCAAGGTTACAAGCTGCGCACAAACTGTCGCGTAGAGGCCATTGATCGTAGCAAAAAAAGCGTGAGCACCAGTGATGGTGACAGTATCCCCTACGACAAACTGGTGTTAGCCACGGGCTCCTTTCCCTTTGTGCCACCTATTCCAGGAGCAGACCAAGATGGTTGCTTTGTTTATCGCACACTCGAAGACTTAGACAGTATCAAAGAACGCGCAGTCACGGCACGCCGCGGTGTTGTAGTTGGTGGTGGGCTACTAGGACTGGAAGCGGCTAACGCCCTCAAGTTGCTGGGCCTTGAAACACACGTGGTGGAATTCGCCCCCTCATTAATGCCGGTTCAACTAGACAAAACCGGCGGCGAGGTGTTGCGCACCCGTATCGAGGACTTGGGCGTACAAGTACACACCGAAAAAACTACAAGCCACATCAAACGCATCGAAGACAATCAGTTGCAGATGTGCTTTGCCGACGGTGAAACACTTGAAACCGACTTGATCGTCTTCTCAGCGGGTATCCGCCCCCGCGACCAGCTGGCCCGAGATTGTGAGCTCGCTATCGGTGAACGCGGCGGTATTGTGATTAACGACCAGTGCCAAACTAGCGACGACGATATCTACGCGATTGGCGAGTGCGCTCTGTGGCAAAACAAGGTTTTCGGACTGGTGGGCCCGGGATACACGATGGCTGACGTTTGCGTGAAGCACCTGCAAGGACAAGAGCCCAGTTTTCAGGGTGCCGATATGAGCACCAAGCTCAAATTGCTAGGTGTGGACGTGGGCTCGATAGGTGATGCACACGCGACCGAAGAGGGCGCGCAGGTACTGACCTATCACAATACCCCAACCGCAACATACGCGCGCCTCGTGGTTAACAAAGGCTATGTCAGCGGCGCGGTACTGGTGGGCAACTGCGAACCCTTTGACACGCTGTTGCAGTACATGCTCAACCAAATTGACCTGCCCGAGCAACCTGAACAGTTGATTCTACCTAGCTCCGATGGTAGCTCTATTGGCCTGAGCGCCGATGCCCTGCCCGACACCGCAACCATTTGCTCCTGCCTCAACGTCACCAAAGGGCACATCATTTCAGCCATCGACGAAGGCGCTTGCTCAGTCGCCGATGTGAAATCATGCACCGGCGCCTCCAGCGGATGCGGCGGTTGTGCTGCTCTGCTGGGCTCGGTAGTCAATGCAGAATTAAGCGCTCGCGGCGTGGAGGTGAGCACAGACATCTGCGAACACTTCCCGCACACGCGCCAAGAGCTTTATCACTTGGTTCAGGTCGAGAAGATTCGCAGCTTCGACGCACTGATCAACAAGTATGGCAAAGGCCTCGGTTGCGACATTTGCAAGCCCGCGGTTGGGTCAATTCTCGCGTCGGTCTGGAACGACTATGTTCTAGATGAAAAACACTTGCCGCTGCAAGACACCAACGACACCTTCTTGGCCAACATGCAAAAAAACGGCACCTACTCTGTTGTGCCGCGTGTACCAGCGGGCGAAATCACCCCTGCGGGCCTGATTGCCATCGGTGAAGTGGCCAAGGAGTACGATCTCTATACCAAGATCACGGGTGGTCAGCGGATCGACTTGTTTGGCGCGCGCAAAGAGGATCTTCCCGTTATTTGGAGGAAACTAATCGACGCAGGCTTTGAAACCGGACACGCCTATGGCAAATCGCTGCGCACGGTTAAATCTTGTGTGGGCAGCACCTGGTGTCGTTATGGCGTACAAGACTCAGTCGGCATGGCGATTCAGCTCGAAAATCGCTACAAGGGCCTGCGCTCGCCACACAAAATAAAATTTGCCGTTTCTGGTTGCACCCGCGAATGCGCCGAGGCACAGAGCAAAGATATCGGTGTCATCGCCACCGAAAACGGTTGGAATCTCTATGTCTGCGGCAACGGCGGCATGAAGCCGCGTCACGCCGATCTATTTGCGACCGATCTGGACGACGAACAGTTGGTCAAGTTGATCGACCGGGTTTTGATGTTTTATGTGCGCACCGGAGACCGTCTGCAGCGAACCAGCGTGTGGATGGAAAACCTCGAAGGAGGATTGCAGTACCTAAAACAAGTGGTGCTGGAAGACTCTCTTGGTATCAACGCCGAACTGGAGGCACAGATGCACAGCATCGTGAACACTTACCAGTGTGAGTGGAAAACAACGATAGAAAACCCAGAAAAGCTGGTGCGTTTTAAACCCTTTATCAACTCTGACAAACCAGATCCATCGATCGTTTTTGATCGTGAACGTGGCCAGATAAAGCCGGCAGAGATCGTTTAACGCTTAGAGCAGGCGAGGAAAAGACATGACAGAAAAAACCCATACACCCTGGATGCCCGTATGCACCATCGATCAGTTGCAACCCAACTCCGGTGTAGCGGCACTCATAGAAGAGCAACAAATCGCGCTCTTCTACCTGCCCGATCATCAACCAAAGGTTTACGCAATTGGCAACTTTGACCCCATCTCAAAAGCGAATGTGCTCTCACGTGGAATCGTAGGCGAGCTGGGCGGTGAGTTGGTAGTTGCCTCTCCAGTCTACAAGCAGCACTTCAGACTCAAAGACGGACACTGCCTTGAAGAGGAGTCGGCGCATGCAGGTAGCTGGCCCTGTCGAATAGACGGCGACCAAGTATTGATACAAGCCGGCAACTAAGAGCCAGACGCCATGGAGATGACCTCACCTAGCCCCTCTAGCGTACACACCACCTGCCCCTACTGTGGGGTGGGCTGCGGTGTGGATGTCGCGTGTTCGCAGGCATCAGTCACGGTTACAGGCACACCGGACCACCCGGCTAATCAAGGTCGGCTCTGCGTCAAAGGGTCTGCGCTGCATGAAACCCTAGATACCAACACCCGGTTGCTCAACCCACAGCTTGGTGATCGCACCTGCTCCTGGGATGAAGCCCTTGACGCAGTAGCGACAAAATTCCGAGAGATCATCAACTCTGACGGTCCCGACGCCGTCGCTTTTTACGTTTCGGGCCAACTGCTCACCGAAGACTACTACGTTGCCAACAAGCTGATGAAAGGTTTTATTGGCAGCGGCAATATCGACACCAACTCGCGCCTGTGTATGTCTTCGGCAGTGAGCGGGTACAAACGTGCGCTTGGCAGCGACACCGTGCCATGCGACTACACCGACCTCGAAGAAGCCGATCTTTTGGTAATCACAGGTTCGAATACCGCGTGGGCACATCCGGTGGTCTATCAGCGCATAGAAGCGGCCAAACGCAAGCGGCCCGAGATGCGAATTGTCTGTATAGATCCGCGCCGAACCGCTACGGCGGATCTGGCCGACTTACACTTACCCATCCAACCGGGCAGCGACACGATGTTGTTTACCGGTCTGCTGCACTACCTCTGCCAGAACAACGCCGTCGACGAAGATTTTGTTAGTTCACACACCAAGGGCTTGGTAAAAGCTTTGGCTGTATCGACAAAGCTAGTCTCGGACACCACGAAAGTTGCTGCTCGAACGGGTTTGCATGTGGAACAAGTGCGCTTGTTCTTCAATTGGTTCACGCAAACCGAAAAAACCGTCACGCTTTTCTCTCAGGGTTTAAATCAATCGGTTAGCGGCACCGACAACGCCAATGCAGTGATCAACTGTCACTTGCTCACCGGAAGAATCGGCAAAGCTGGTACCGGCCCATTCTCCATGACTGGCCAACCCAATGCGATGGGCGGCAGAGAAGTCGGTGGTCTGGCCACCCAATTGGCAGCCCATATGGATTTCGGTGACAGTAAAGCACTGGAGAGAATCAGCTGGTTTTGGAACACCAACAACTTGGCCCGAAAGCCGGGTCTCAAAGCGATTGATCTTTTCGAAGCTATAAACACAGGCAAGGTGAAAGCCGTCTGGATCATGGGTACAAACCCCGCAGTCAGCATGCCGCAGGCCGACAAAGTATCGAGTGCTCTCAAAAACTGTGAATTTGTTGTCGTCTCCGACTGCGAGGCCAACACCGATACCACCCGCCACGCCGATGTGTTGTTGCCAGCCATGGCCTGGGGTGAAAAATCCGGCACGGTGACTAATTCTGAACGGTGCATTTCGCGTCAACGCGCTTTCTTGCCAGCCTGCGGACAAGCTCGCGCCGACTGGTGGATCATCACACAGGTAGCCCAACGACTGGGCTACGCCCGCAAGTTCAACTACACTTCGAGCGCCCAAATATTTCGTGAACACGCCGCGCTCTCGGCCTTTGAGAACAACGGCACGCGCGACTTCGATATTGGGGCACTGGCCGACCTTAGCGACGATGAATACGATCAGTTAAAGCCCACACAGTGGCCGTGCCCCCAGGACAGCAAGCCAAAAAGGCTCTACGCGGATGGGCACTTCTTTACCAATGACCGACGCGCCAATTTTATCCCCGTCAGCGCCGACAATACCCCTCGACGTTCGCCTTACTTTCCCTATATGTTCAATACGGGACGGATACGCGATCAATGGCACACGATGACGCGCACGGCAAAATCGCCACGGCTACTGCAACACATAGATCAGCCCTATGTAGAGATTCACCCCGAAGACGCAGCGGCCCTCAATGTCCACGAAGGACAACTCGTGTCGCTACAGGCGCACAAAGGCAGCAACTACGTCGCCAAAGCCAACATCAGTGAGCGTCAACAACGCGGATCGGTGTTCGCCCCCATTCATTGGAACGAGCAATTCGCCAATCACGCCAAGTGCAGCTCATTGAGTTCTTCAAAGGCAGACCCCTATTCGGGGCAGCCCGCTTTCAAACACTCGACAGTTGCCATCGAAACGCTCAACACCCACTGGACAGCTTGCATTGTTAGCCGTAAGGCCACCCCACTGCCCGATTGCTCCTACGCCTGCCGCATTCCACTACAAGGCTTGCAGCGACTAGAGCTTGCAGGAGTGCAGCCGATCGCAAACCCCAAAGTCTGGTTACAGCAACAAAGCCTCGCAGAGGGCGAATGGATGGTATATCAAGACCCCGCTCTCGGTAACTACCGCGCGGCCTGCGTTAAGTCTGGAGAATTACAAGCGCTGATCTACTACACCGAGAAAGGCAAACTGCCGAACCGCAAACATCTCGGGCAGTTTTTTGATTTGGCGCTCAATGCTACCAACTGCCGCGCTATCTTGGCAGGAAAAGTACTAGACGGTGATGCGGACACAAGCTCAGTGATCTGTGCCTGCCACGAAGTCAGTGAGAACCAGATAACAGCCGCTATTACACAAAAGAACTGCACAACGACTCAAGCGCTCGGCGAACACCTGAGCTGTGGCACAGGCTGCGGATCCTGCCTACCAGAGCTCGAAGCGCTACTGCAACAAACCGAGGTACGCGAGAGATGAAACAACTGCCAATCTACTGCAACCTAGAGCAGCGAGAGTGTCTGGTTATTGGCGGAGACCACGCAGCACTGTGTAAAGTTGAGATGCTACTCAAAGCAGGTGCGCTGGTGCACGTCAACGCTACAGAGCTGCATCCCAAGTTAAAACAGCTACTTAGCCAGCGGGCAATCTCTTTTAGTGAATCCTCAATCACGGACTTATACGGCCACAGCTATGCCTTGGTCTTTATTGCCGACTGCGAAGAAAAACGAGCCGGCGTACTCTATCAGCAATGCCTAGAAATTGGCGTACCTGTCAACGTTGTAGACCAGCCAGCCCTGTGCAGTTTTACCGTCCCGTCGATCATTGATCGCAACCCCATTACAATCGCCATCGGCTCTGCAGGGAGCTCACCGGTGCTGGCGCGTCGTCTGCGCGCCATGATTGAAGCACTGGTGCCAAAAGCCACGGGCACATTGGCAAACCTACTCGGGCAGCACCGACCGCTGGTGGCTAAGATGGTGCCGCAAAAGCAACGCAGGCATTTCTGGGACAGCGTGTTAGACGGTCCAGTTGCCCATCAAGTGATACTGGGTAATATGGACGCAGCCTGCAAACATTTACAGCAAGCGATCGAAGACTACGACAAGGCCCCTGCCATCAAACTCAACCCTGTCACCTTAATCGATGCAAGACATAACGACAGCGAGCTGATGACCTTACAGGCAGTTCAGGCAATGCACCGGGCAGAGCACATCATGCACGCTCCATCAATCAAAGCCGAGCTTCTTGAGCTTTCACGCCGAGACGCGCACTTTCACCAAAACCCACGTCTCGATCAAGAGTTCACTGTTGCACTACACCGCTTGACTGAGAAGCTGCAAGCCTTAGTTCTAGAAGGGCAACCCGTGGTCCTATTAATCAACAACAGTGGCTGGCCCAAGACATTGATCTACGCACTAGAAAATCGACTACAAAGTAAAGGTATCCCCTGCCGCTTGCTGGCATCTGCAGAGCAAGAAACAAAAGGCGTATTCGCTCCATCATGAGTCTGCACCCGTTTATTCGCTATCTGCGTATCATTGGCAAAGGCCGCCATGGCTCCCGCCCCTTGACCCGTGACGAGGCCAGAGATGCCCTTGGCTTAATTTTGGACGGCGTAGCACTGCCCCAGCAGATAAGCGCTTTCTTTGTGCTGATACGTATCCGTGAAGAGACACCGGAAGAAGCCGCTGGATTCGTCGACGCTCTACGCGAGCGGCTTCCCGCCCTACCCGAGCCGTCTCCGGCCACCATCGACTGGGGAAGTTATGCCGGCAAGCGCCGACAGCCGCCCTGGTTTTTGCTGGCACTCAAAGTTCTCGCCCAGCAGGGTGAAAAAATACTACTGCACGGCATCATTGGCCCGAGCAGCAATCGCCTCTACACCGAGCAAGCCCTTGAGCCGCTGGGAATACCACAGGTGTCGGCGCTATCCGCTAGCACCTCGGAGCTCCACCGCTCCGGCTTGTGTTATATCTCACTTGATGATTACTGCCCCACATTGAGAGAGCTATTGCATCTACAGCAAACGGTCGGCCTGCGCACACCCCTGCACAGTGTGGCACGTATGCTCAACCCCTTGTCAGCACCGCTGAGCGTACACGGCGTCTTTCACCGAAAGTTCGATCAAATCCATCAACAAACGGCAGCGGTTCTGGGTGATGAGCGGGTTCTGGCCTTTAGAGGTGAAGGCGGCGAGGCTGAGGTTCGACCCGAAGTGGAGACCGAACTCTGCCTCAGCGCTGGAGGCAAAACTCAATCTCTGAGCTTGGCCTCGTGTAGTGATAGAGCAGTTGCCCCCACCTCCATAGACCTCGGGCAGATGCGACGCATTTGGTACGGTGAAACACACAACGCCTACGCGGAGAACGCGATCACGGCCACACTGGCTGCGGTCAAAAGTGCGCAAGATCCGGCAAGTGCTCACTCGGCTCTAGAGTGGGCGAAGTCATGCTGGAAGCAGCGAGTGCTAGATTGACCGGAAAGCTGAGTGCGGTGGCCGAGCTAAAAGTGCTCTCGCAACCCGGCCATCGCATAAGCAGGTCGTAGCAGGACGCGCCGCCGACGCCCTAGAGCCATTTTGTCTGGGATCGCTCGCAGGGGCGCGCACAAACTATCTGGCCTGGCAACACCCGCCACTTGGTCACCAAGCAACTTTCCGCAGTAGCTGGCCATAGCCACACCGTTGCCGTGCCACCCAAAGGCGGCATAAGCGTTAGGGTAGCCAGGCAAAGCGCCCACATAGGGTTGTAGATGACCACTCAGGCAGACAAGTCCCGACCAGAAGTAACTGAGTTGTGCTTCAGACCAATGGGGAAACATACGCTGGAAATCACGCCCAACTTGTTGCCGTACTCGGCGCTCTTCAGCTTCAGTGGCTGCTAGTCCTCCGCGGGCACCAAACAGAAAACGACCATCTTTGAGAACCCTGAAATAATGCAAGAGCGAACGCGCGTCATAGCTCATGATGTCTGTACTAAATTTCTGGGCCTCTAGATCGCTTTTGCTCAACGGCTCCGTGACGATGATGCTGCTTAAAACCGGTAGATAACGCCCCGCTAACCAATCCGGCAAATTTTCGCTGCTGTAGCCGTTGGTCGTGATCAAGAGCTTTGCGGCAGTGACACTGCCGCGATCTGTTTTAACACGCCAGCCATCGGCATGCGGCTCGAGCGATGTCGCCGGGCTATTGGCGTAGATTTCAACACCTGCACGCGCGCAAACATCAGTCAGACCTTGCACGTAGCGCCAGGGATTGAGAGCAAATCCCAAAGGGCTATAGAGACCGCCGCGACAACCCGCCACCCAAGCTTTTCGCTCGCGCACTTCTTCGCGACTCCAGTGCTCGAAGTTGACGCCATGCAACTTGCTCATCAGCTCGGCCTCGGCTGCGAAGCCCTTATTCGCCCGTTTGGTGTGGGCCAGACACAACTCGCCACGTCCGGTCGGCTCGGCGTCGATGCTATGGCTAACGAGCAACTCGCGCACGTGATCAATAGCGGACCTTTGTACGTCAGCAAAGGCCTGTGCTTCAGACTGACCCCAGCGTTTGATTATCTGAGCGTGAGGCAGCATGCCACCGCCGATACAGCAAAAGCCGCCGTTGCGGCCCGACGCCCCCCATCCGGGCCAATGCGCGTCAAGCACGACCACTGAGCGACTATGTCGCTGAGCTAGCTGACGCGCGGCGTTTAAACCCGCGTAACCCGCCCCGATAATAACCACGTCTGTCTCTGCATCTGCCTCTAGTCTTTCAAAAGA
>JBMYWE010000063.1:0-9611 GCA_049607125.1 Granulosicoccaceae bacterium
CTCACCATACTTGACAGAAAACCCATTGGGATACCGCATATCTACTCCCACAATGCCAGTGATGTCAGGTTCGATCACTCGCTTGTAAATTTGACTAAAAAGCTCCAAGCGACCTTGTCCTCGCTCTCGCCCTAAATTTATCCAAACACCGCTACTCAAAACGATGCGAACCGAGCGTCGCTCGTCCTCGTGTATTTCAACTATCGGGTCACCCAAAGTCGCCAACTGCCGACTGACCACTCGATACAACTCGTACAACGCCGCGTGCCGACCATCTACCCCACTGATCTGTGGCAACTGTGCAAAGTACTTTTGCCATTCCGTACCTGCCTGGCCTTCCAGTCGGTACTGCGGAGGCATAAAAACACTAAAATCGCTGCTGATCAGCTCGCTTTCATTCCAGCGCGCTCTCGCTTCATGCTCCTCCACTTTCACCATCAGCGCACTAGGCCATAAGCGTCTAACGGAGGCACTTCGCACCCAGGGAACCGCTTCTACCGACTCACGCAACTGCTGCAAGTCCAAGCCGTAGAACCCACTCTCAGCATGCGAATCGACAATCGCCTGCAAAGTTTCTCGATCCGCATAGCGCAAATCCCCAACCACCCGCACCTCTGACACCGGAAACCGGGCCGGATCCAACGCCAAGCGGACCGCCGTATAACTCAAAACGCCAAAGCCCAGCACCAACAACGCAAGCGCCAACTTCAACTTGGGCAACCCAGACTCTTTGTTATCTAGCTCACCCGGATTGACAGCTGCTGCACTCAACGCCCGCTGCCAGTACTAGTGGCTAAAATGCGCACAACCAATTCGGGAAAACTCAGACCGACCGCGGCAGCCGCCTGCGGTACCAAGCTCTTTGCTGTCATCCCAGGCGAAGTGTTGATTTCAATCAACCAAGCCTCGCCTAGCGCATCGACGATAAAGTCAATACGCCCCCAACCTCGGCCGCCAACGGCCGCAAACGCAGCCAGCGCCAACGATTGAATGTTGCGCTCTAGCTCAGGGTCTAAACCCGAGGGGCACGAGTACTCTGTACCCGAGTCACCATATTTCGCTTCGTAATCGTAAAAATCTCGCTTTGGCGTCATCTTGACCAGTGGCAAGGCCTCACCTTGCAATATGCCAGCGGTCACCTCGAATCCATTGACAAATTGCTCTGCCATCACCGTGCCGTAGCGCGCGGCTTCCTTGTAGGCAGGCGCGATGCCTTGCGAGCCTTCAACTTTCGATATCCCCAGACTCGAGCCTTCAAAAACAGGCTTGATTATCAGCGGCAATCCCATCGACTCGGCCGCCAACTCACACTCTTCGGCGCTCATGACCCGACGCCAGTTGGGGGTGGGGATTGACATCACCTTGCACAACTGCTTGGTGCGCAGCTTGTCCATTGCCAGTGCCGAGGCCAAGACCCCTGAGCCTGTGTAGGGGATGCCGGCATACTCGAGCGCGCCCTGCACCGTGCCGTCTTCACCACCGCGGCCGTGCAATATTAAAAAGGCTCGATCAAAACTTTCAGTTTTCAGCTTCTCAACCAAGTGCTCATCAGCATCGACAGCGTGCGCGTCTACGCCTGCCTCCAACAGACCGGCGAGCACACAGGCGCCGCTGTTTAGCGAAACCTCTCGCTCAGCCGATTGGCCACCCATGACCACGGCGACCTTGCCGAAGTCGATGTCGAGATCAGCCGGTTTCACTGAGGTCATCTCCCATTAAAAGCGCCGGCAAGCTCGCCGCCAATGCACCCACATTTCCAGCCCCCATTGTCAGCAACACATCGCCATGTTTCAGTCCAGGCCGTACCGCTGAGGGCATCTGTTGGATGTCGGAGACAAATCTCACCTCGGCACCTTGGTGCAAGCGAACTGCAGCGGCCAGAGACTCGCCGTCAGCCCCCTGCACCGGCTGCTCACCGGCAGAGTACACTTCACTCAAATAGAGTTGGTCGACTCGACTCAGTTCGCTGGCAAACTCGTCGAACAAATCGCGTGTCCGGCTATAGCGATGCGGCTGAAAGATTGCCACAAGACGGCGATCAGGCCATGCGCCACGTATAGCGGAGATAGTCGCCGCTAATTCGCTGGGATGATGGGCGTAATCATCGACCAGCTCCACGCTACCCGCACCAAAGTCCACCTCGCCATAACGAGTAACTCGACGACCAACGCCTTCAAACTCACCCAATGATTTGGCAATGGAGCGCAACCCAACGCCCAGTTCTCGCGCCACGACGATCGAGGAAAGCGCATTGAGCACATTGTGATGTCCGGGCATGTTCAGCACCACGTCTTCCATCAAGACGCCGTCCTCAAACATCACATCAAAACGCATCTGAAGACCATCGGCTCGAATATTAAAAGCACGAATATCGGCATCTTCACTCACCCCATAGGTGATGAACTTACGCTGCAACTTAGGCAGCATGGCGCGAACGTTTTGGTCATCAATGCACAACACAGCCAAGCCATAAAAAGGCAGGTGATGTAAAAATTCAAGAAAAGTGTCTTTGTACTTTTCAAAGTCACCGTCATAGTTTTCAAGATGATCGGCATCAATGTTGGTGACGACACTCACCACCGGGTTCAGGTGTAAGAACGAAGCATCACTCTCGTCCGCTTCAGCGACAAGCCAATCGGACTGACCTAGCTGAGCGTGAGTACCCGCACTGTTCAAACGGCCACCGATAACAAAAGTGGGATCGAGCTGACCTTCACTCAACGCGCTAGCTACAAGGCTGGTAGTAGTCGTTTTGCCGTGTGTACCGGCAACGGCAATACCCAAGCGAAAACGCATCAACTCGGCCAGCATCTCCGCTCGCGGCACCACGGGTATGCGCTGTACATGTGCCTCAACGAGCTCGGGGTTATCGGCTTTGATTGCAGAGGAGACAACAACTACATCCGCGCCGTGAACGTTTTCTGCAGCGTGGCAGAAAGAGATATCCGCACCTTGTTCCACCAACCGAGCGGTCAGCTTGTTCTCGTTGCAGTCAGAGCCGGATACACCGTAGTTCATCGTCAACAACACTTCGGCGATCCCCCCCATGCCCACACCACCGATGCCAACAAAGTGCACCCGTGAAATACGTTCGCGAGCCCAACTAGTGGTATCTGACACAGGTCCGGTTCTCATTGAGTATTCTCCAAAATAATTTCTGCTACTTCGCGCGTGGCGTTAGGTTTTGCCAAACCCCGGGCCGCTTTAGCCATCGTGACCAAACGCGGGCGATCATCGCGCAAGTCCATAAGAATTTTTGTCAATAACTGCGCATCAAAACGAGGCTGGGGAACCAACACGGCCGCCCCTTCTCGCACCATCAAAGCGCAATTGGCAGTTTGATGATCGTCTATTGCGTAGGGATAAGGCACCAACACCGAAGCACACCCGCTAGCAGCCAACTCTGACACAGACATTGCCCCCGCCCGACTAACGACTAAATCTGCCCAGCTGTAAGCCTCAGCCATATCATCAATAAATGGGACAACTCGAGCTTCGACACCCGCTGAGTCATAAGCGGCCTGTGTCTGCTCTACACCTGCTCGGCCCGTTTGATGCCATAGCTGTATATTACCAACTTCTTGAGCCGCTGCGGGGACAACTTCATTAAAAACTCCCGCTCCCTGACTGCCCCCGACAACCAAAACACGAAACTCATTGTCGCCCCGATTGAGCCGAACACTTGGATCATCGATAAGACTCAAGTCTTCGCGCACCGGGTTCCCAACGCATCGTGCACCCTGCTGCTCGACAAAAGCAGAAGGCATAGCTGCCAAGACCACATCGGCCACTCGGGCGAGCAGACGATTAGTGGTACCGACCACGGCGTTTTGCTCGTGGATAACCAGCTTTTTACCGAGAATCTTTGCCATCAACCCACCAGGACCTGCAACAAAACCACCCATTCCCAAAAGAACTGTCGGTTTGTGGCGAATCACCGCCCGCCCTGCCTGCCAGCAAGCTCGCAACAACTTAAAAGGCGCGAGCAACCAAGCCTGCCAACCTTTGCCTCGCAATCCCGATACTGCGAGCCATTCCATCTCGATACCACTTTCTGGCACCAAGCGCGCCTCAATACCCGCCTGAGTACCCAACCAAACGACATTAAAACCACGGCGCTGCAACTCTTGCGCGACAGAGAGCGCGGGCACCACATGTCCACCGGTACCACCCGCAGCGATCATGACCTTCTTGATGCCACTCATAGTGAGTCCTCGGTTTCAGGTAGAGACAAGCGACTCTCTAAGCTAACTCGCATCACCACACCCAGCGCCAAACAACACGCCAACATGCTACTGCCACCGTAGCTGATCATCGGTAGCGTCAACCCCTTAGTGGGCAACAACCCCAAGTTGACCGACATGCTGATAAACGATTGCAATGCAAACCAAATAGCGATGCCGTAAGCCACGAAGGCCCCGAAGCCATTCCCAGCGGATTGAGCCAGCAAGGCTACTTTTAAAATGCGATAAACCAGAAACAAATAGGTAGCTACCAACAGCACTACACCAATCAAACCCATCTCTTCCGCAAAGACGGCAAAGACAAAATCCGTGTGCGCTTCCGGTAGATAAAATAGCTTTTGCACGCTGTTGCCAAAGCCGACACCAGTAATTGAACCACTACCTACCGCTATCAACGCCTGCACTAATTGAAAACCGCCATCATAGGCATTCGCCCATGGGTCAAAAAAATTCATTATTCGGTTGGTGCGGTATTCAGAAGTCCAGATAAAGAAAGCCGCCAAAGCGACGAGCAACACCACGCTCACCAGAAAGTGCGAGAGCCGCACCCCGCCGAGAAAAATCATGCCCACAGCAATCGCCATGATCATCACAGTCGAACCGTAGTCTGGCTCCATCAAGCAAAAGAAACCCATCAAACCAATCAACACAACAGGTTTGATAAAGGCGTCGAAGTTTGAACGCAGTCGCTCGCCATGGCGTATGAGATAACCCGCCACATACAAAGCCGCACTGAGTTTTGCCAACTCAGAGACTTGAAGATTCATCACGCCAAGGCGAATCCAGCGCCGCGCACCGTTCACTTCGACACCAATTCCTGGCACCAGCACCAAGGCAAGTGCAACCACTGTCCCTAAGAACACCAACATGCTGGTGCGCTCCATCATCTTGGTGGATACACGAGCGACAATAAAAATGGCGCCACCCACACCCAGACAAACAGCAATCAACTGACGCTTGAGAAAAAAGAAAGGATCGGAATATCGAACCGCCGCAACAGAGATGGAAGAAGACTCCACCATGGCAAGTCCCACGACCATCAAAACAAGGATCACCGACAACAACGGCCAATCGATACCACGACTCAAGGAGTAACTATCTAAATGTCTATTATCAGGCCCGATAAAGGAGGTCGCGATACTCATGCCCGCAACCTCTCAACGCATTCGACGAAAGCGCGACCGCGATCTTGATAGCTTTTAAACATATCAAAGCTCGCACAAGCTGGTGACAGCAGCACGCAATCACCTGGTTCTGCATGCGACTTTCCGACCGCAACTGCGGCCTCCAGAGACTCAGCACGCTCTACTGGCACGACGCCACTGGCAATTTCTGCGAGCTGATCACCATCTGCGCCGTAGGTAACAATCACGCGCGCGCACTGCCTCAGCGCCGGCAGCAAAGGCCTAAAGTCCTGAGATTTACCATCACCACCGGCAAGCAGCACAACTTTACAGGGCATAGATCGCAAAGCCACAAGCGTGGCTCCTACGTTGGTGCCCTTCGAATCATTGATATATTTAACGCCTTCGATTTCAGCAATGAGTTCTGTGCGGTGCTTCAGCCCCTTGAAAGCTCGGAGCCCCTCCTCCATTGCGGTTCGAGGCAACCCTGACAGAGAGGCAATAGCCCAGGCAAAACAAGCATTGATCTGATTGTGCCACCCACTGGCCCCAAGTTGCGCCAGATCAAATAGCGCTTCATCGCCTCTGCACAACCAACCATCGCGCACACCGTAGTCGTCGGCCTGCGGTTGCTCTTCACTGACAACTTGAACAACAGCCCTTGAACCAACAGGCGCACTCAGCGCATCACCTTTCAAACAGACCGCATGCTCGGCCTGGTTATACACGCCCTGCTTAGCAGCCGCATAGTCTGCCAAACTATCGTAGCGATCCATGTGATCTTCAGACACGTTTAAGATACAAGCTACAACGGGCTTGAGGCCAGTGGTGCTCTCTAGCTGGTAACTAGACAGCTCCAGCACCACGAGATCTGCCTGCTGCCCCAACAAGTTGAGCGCTGGCTCACCGATATTCCCGCCACACAAAACACGCAAAGCACTAAACCGCCCCATACTCTCAAGCATAGAAACAACGGTACTTTTCCCATTGGTACCCGTCACTGCGATGACGGGGCAATCAACCTCTTGCGCGAAGAGCTCAATATCTCCGACAACATCAACGCCTGCACTCAATGCAGAGCGCACCACTGGGAGTTGACGTGAAATCCCTGGGTTGATGACCAAGACTTCAACACCGTCCAACAGCTGCTCACCAAACTCACCCAGCACCAAATCCAAGTCGGGAAAATCCTGTTTTAATTGCTGAACGCTTGCGTGCTCGGGACGGCTATCAGCAACTCGCACCACACAACCGCGTTGCAGCAAGTAGCGCGCAACCGAAGCCCCAGTCACCCCCACTCCCAGAACCAAATATCGCTTGTTGAGATCTATGCCGTCCAAGTCGTCACCTCAACTTCAACGTGGATAGACCGATCAACACCAATATCACGGTAATGATCCAGAAACGAACAATAACTCTTGGCTCGGGCCAACCTTTAAGCTCAAAGTGGTGATGCAGTGGGGCCATGCGAAAAATCCGCCGACCGGTAAGCTTAAACGAGCTCACTTGCAAGATGACTGACACTGTCTCCATCACGAAGACACCACCCATGACAAATAGAACCAGCTCTTGCCGCACGAGCACCGCTATCAAACCAAGCGCAGCGCCGAGAGCCAAGGCCCCTACATCGCCCATGAAAACCTGGGCTGGGTAGGTGTTAAACCATAAAAAGCCAAGCCCAGCTCCACATAGCGCAGCACATGGCACCACCACCTCTCCAACACCGGAAATGTAGGGGATAAATAGATACCCAGAAAACACGGCATGGCCGCTGAGATAGGCAAAAACCGACAAACCAGCTGCCACCATAACAGTCGGCATAATGGCTAGACCATCCAAGCCATCGGTAAGATTGACCGCGTTGCTAGTGCCGACAATAACCGCGTAAGTCAACGGTATAAATAGCCATCCGAGCTGAAAACTCAGGTCTTTGAAGAAGGGCACTAACAACTGCGTTTCGAGTGGACTCTCCGCAGTCCAATACAAAAAAACCGCAGCCCCTAAGCCCACAACCGATTGCCAAAAGTATTTCTCGCGAGCCCTCAGCCCATCGGAGTTGCCCAGCATAACCTTGCGGTAGTCATCGACCCAGCCAATTGCCCCAAAAGCGAGCGTGACAAACAAAACGACCCACACTTGGCGCACGGCGAGATCAGCCCAGAGCAACACCGCCGCAGCAAAGGCAATCAAGATCAACGCCCCCCCCATTGTAGGCGTACCGCTCTTTTCAAGGTGTGTGCTGGGGCCATCACTGCGCACTTGCTGACCAATCTTCGCCGAGGTCAACCAACGAATCACCATTGGCCCAAACACCAATGAAATGACCAGCGCGGTCAAAGCACTCAAAATCGCGCGCAATGTGATGTACTGAAACACACGAAAGCCATCAAAATACTGACTCATGTATTCGGCGAGCAAATGCATCATACGCAGTGCCCCCCTAAGGCTTTCAACATTCCCCCCGCTACTCTTTCCATGCCCGCGCTACGAGACCCTTTAATCAATACCGTATCGCCAGGCTTGACGAGTGAACACAACTCTTCTAGCAATTCCTCGTGCTTCTCAAAGGCCAAGCCTTTGGGGCCGAAACCACGACGCGCAGCGACCGCGTACTCACCTACACAGACAAAGCGGTCGATACCAAGGGCCGCTGCCAGACGGCCAGACTTGGCATGCATTTCCTCTGCCTGCGCACCCAATTCAGCCATTGTTCCGAGCACGAACCAACGCTGCGGGCTATAGCCACTGAGCAGCTCCAGCGCCACTTCAACAGATCCGAGGTTGGCGTTATATGTATCATCAATCACACGGACGCCGCCAACCTCCTGCTCAACTAATCGACCCGCGACCGGTTGCACTCGCTCCAGGCCTTTAACGACTGAGTCCCAGGATGCCCCCATTGCACGAGCCGTCGCCGCCGCGGTTAGCGCATTGCGCAGATTATGCTGACCTAACAAGGATACTTGCACTTCTCGCGACTCACCTCGCTGACTAATACGAAGCTTTTGCAAGCCAAGACTCTCTCCTTTTATGTCAACATCTTCCCCTGCAAAGCCAAAGCGCAACACGTGACCCTGCACGGTGCGCTCTACCCATTCAGAGGCTGCAAATTCATCTGCGTTGACCAGTGCAAAGCCTTCTGCTGGCAGATGTTCGAATATTTCACCCTTGGCGTCAGCCACACCCTGAAGAGTACCAAAACCCTCTAAATGAGCTGGACCTACGTTATTCACTACAGCCGCGAAAGGTTCAGCGATCGCAGCCAAATAAGCAATTTCGCCAGGTCCACTGGCCCCCATTTCGACAACGGCAAATCGATGTTCAGCATTCAGGCCGAACAGAGTCAACGGAACACCGATTTCATTATTGAGATTGCCCTTTGTGGCGAGCACAGCGCCCTCAAGAGACAATATAGAAGCCAGCATTTCTTTAACGGTTGTCTTCCCGTTACTTCCGGTTATCGCAGCGATACGCACATCGTATTGTCGGCGCCAAAGCTGTGCGATATCAGCCAATGCTCGACGCGTGTTTCGAACAATCAATTGAGGCACATCAACACCGCAATCATGCTCAACCACCAAAGCAACCGCACCCGCTTCAACTGCACTGACAACAAACTGATGACCGTCAAAGTTCTCGCCGCTAATTGCAAAATAGACTGCACCACTCAGATCCTGACGCGTGTCTATGCCTACAGCACTAAATGTCGCATCACCACCGACTAGAGTTCCGCCAGTAAACACACTGCAATCGGACAGTTGCAACTCACTCATGCTGCACCTTCCCGCCAAGCCAGCACCTGCTCTCTATCGCTAAAATGCACAGTTTGATCAGAGAGAACTTGGTAGTCCTCATGCCCTTTGCCAGCGATGAGCACGCAGTCCTCAGGAGCCGCCTGTGTGAGCGCGTAAGCGATTGCAGCGGCTCGATCCAACTCTACGTGAACACAGGCAGATTCACTCAAGCCTTTCAAAATACCGTCAACAATGGCTTGCGGGTCTTCGTTGCGTGGATTATCGCTAGTGACTACCAAACAATCGGCAACGGACTCGGCAGCACGTGCCATCGCGGGGCGCTTGCTCGAATCTCGGTCCCCTCCGCAGCCAAACACACACCAAAGGCGCGCTGAAAAATGCTCGCGCAAGGTACGCAAAATGGCAGACAGGGCTTGAGCTGTGTGCGCGTAGTCCACCACAACACGAGAACCTTTGTTAGACACCAGCAACTCAGCTCGCCCGCACAC
>JBMYWE010000064.1:0-9514 GCA_049607125.1 Granulosicoccaceae bacterium
CTGAATGGCGGTCGACAGCATGTCTAAGTTTGTTAAGTCTTGATAAGCCGTGTTGGAACGACAAAATGGGGTGCGCACGCCGCCGACAATCGCAACCGGTCGCAGTGTTTGAGGTGTAGTCATCTGAAATGCTCCGGGTTAAGACTGTTGTTGGTGATAGTGCAAAGGGCCACCGCGAAACGGCGCGAAGCCCGTGCCAAAAATAATGCCCGCATCTAGCGCATCGTCGTCTTCCACCAAACCCTCGCTTTGCACCGCCAGACACTCTTGAACAAAAGCGTCGATCATCGGTTGGCAGAGTTTGTCCAACTCGGCTTTGGAAGCAGTTGACACGGGTTTCACCGCCTTGCCCTTCTCCCAACGATACAAACCTTGCCCAGATTTCTTGCCTAGGTTTCCGGCGGCGATGGAGTCCTGCATCAGCTTTAACATCTGCTCGCTGGCACCGAGGTTTTCACTCACTTTCAGGCAGACATCAATACCGACCACATCGGAGAGCTCCAGTGGCCCCATGGGCATACCAAATGCCAAGGCCGCTTCGTCGATGTCCTCTAATTTGGCTCCCTGCTCTACGTGCAGCTCGAGCGCTTTGGTCATATAGGGCGCCAACACGCGGTTGACCAAAAAGCCTGGGCTGCTTTTCACCGCCAGCGGCATTTTGTTTATCTGATTGCCAAAGGCTAAGCCCTTGTTCACTACCTCTTGGTCTGTGCCCTCACCGTGGATAATCTCCACCAGCGGCATCATCGCTACCGGATTAAAGAAATGCAGACCGATCAGGCGCGCAGGGTTTTGCAAGCCTGTGCTAATTTCTTCTAGCGGCAAGGAAGAGGTGTTGGTTGCCAGTACTGCGTCGCTCTTCAGTTGAGGCTCCAGCGTGGCAAACAAATCGCGTTTGATCTGCGCGTCTTCGATAATCGCCTCAATGACCACGTCTGCTCGGGCAACGCCCTTGCCTTCAAGGTCTCCCTGCAAACGCGAGCGCACAGCGATCAACTCGCCGGGTTTTTTAATGCGCTTTTTAAACACCTTGTCGACACGGGCAATGGCGGAGTCGATAAATTTCTGCTCGCGATCTTGTAGCGTCACTTCCAAGCCACGCATCGCACAGTAGGCGGCGATATCAGCCCCCATCACACCCGCGCCAATCACGTGCACGCGGCGCGCTTTGAAATCAGAAGCTTTACCCGCCTTTTTCATGCCTTCCATGAGATTGAACACCCTGCGAAGACCACGAGAGGTATCGCCCACCATCAGTTCACCCACCGCGTCGGCCTCGGCGGTAAAGTGCGCCTTGCGATCCTGCATGCCCCCGTGTGCAGCCCAGGTGTCTATCAGAGTAAAAGGCGCCGGGTAGTGCTCTTTTCGCGCCTTGGCCGCCGTTTGCTTGCGCATGGCGCGCGCCAACAGCGGGCGCGCCAAGGCGCTGTTACTCAGTTTGACCAACGCACCCGGCTTGCGAGAACGGCGCTTTTTCAGCACGGCTTTGCGCGCACTCCAGTGCAAATTGCCGTGCCGCCCTACTAGCTCATCGATCACACCCAAGCCACGGGCGGCCGCTGGTTTGAGCATACGACCGGTAAGCATCAGCGGCATGGCCTGATGCGCACCAATGCGTCTAGGCAAACGCACGCTGCCACCAAAACCTGGGAAGATGCCGAGCTTTACCTCGGGTAGGCCAATGCGCGTTTTATCGGAGTCGGTGGCGATCAGGTAGTCGCAGCACAAAGCTAACTCCAAGCCGCCGCCAAGGCAAAAGCCGTCAATGGCGCAGACGGTAGGAGCAGGAAAATCTTCGAGCTTTTGGAACAGCTGGTGCGCCACTGATATCAGAGAACTGACAATCTTAGCGCTGGTATGGCTGTCAAACTCACGGATATCGGCACCGGCAATAAAGCCGCTGGATTTGGCCGAGCCGATCACCAGGCCCTTGGGCAGATGACTGTTCAAGTGGTCCAAGGCCATGTCCAACTCATTGAGCATGGCTTCATTCAGAGAATTGGCTTCCTCACCCGCGCGGTCTGCGTCCAGCCAAGCGATGCCCTCGTCGTCCACGCGCAAGCGCCAATGTTCTAGTGCTTCCAAGGTGCTCATTCAACACTCCTCAAATCCAATTACTAATACGTCGATCACGATAGGCAACGCCGCAACCCATGACCTAAAGACACCGCAATGGTTCTAATCCAGCCCATCAGCAGCTCTGTCCTTCAAGAAGTATGCGCTAATTTAAGCAACTCGCCGTACATTTCGGCAAACTGTCATCTATGAATCAACAACATACTGAAGGTGAACCCGTGTGCAGACCTTAATTGCTGACTGGGGGGCGAACAAGCGCAGAGTCGAGCAGTGTCATGCTTTTTCGCTCAAAGTAGGTAAACTAAGCAGGTATTCTTTATTGTTGCACTGGGCCGATTGCCTCCGGTGAATTCAGGCATCTTTCACCCCTGCGCACCGCGACACTGCAACCAAGGCAAAGCACATGAACCCACAACTCGCCGCAGTCAAATTCAGCCTAGCGGTATTTTGTCTGCTGAGTGCGGGGTGCGATGAGCAAACACCGCTCATCAACGAAGACAACGCTTTGCGCGCCGCCTCGTGTGCGCTCAGCCCCACTGAACTCCCCGAACTGAGCAACTTGGCTTTTGTGATCGGCGAACAAACCGCCGCCAGTTGCCTAGAAGGGGTGCTGCTGAGAAACGACTTTGAAGACGGCTTCACCATACAAGCAGATCACTGCCTTACCGCCACTGGCACTTTGCTGCGTGGCAACTTCAGCAAGACCGATATTACCGCCACTCCCGTCACGGTCGAATGGGATTTCGATAACATCAGCACCACCACAAACGACACGGGCTCTTCAGTGGATGGTGTCGTTCGGGCGCAACAAGTGGCGGACACCGAACAAGTAGAGCTCAGCCTGAGCTTCGACTACTTATCCCTAGACGACATAGAGAATGCCATTGCAATTGGCAACCTCTATGGCAAAACATCGCAAACTATCGTGCAGGCCCTCGATGGTTCAAGCGTGTCTATCGACTACCAATCGGATATCGAGTACTGCGGATTCGACTCCTTTGCCCTAGAGACAAAAACTCTCGCCTCTGTGCTGCAACTAGTGGACGACCCTGCCCCGCGCGAGGGAGTTATCGAGGCCACTGCGCAAGACGGCTCCACCCTCACCATTTCTATCGACGGCGAGCTTCTCGCGCTGGCGCTGGACAGCAACGGCGACCAGGTGGACGACTTGCGCATGAGCATGAGCTGGGGTGAGTTTACGGTGGCATCAGCAGCCGCTAGAGCGAGACCAGTCAGGCCGCTGCCCGAGACAGCCTTGCCCAGATTCCGCAGCTCACACTCCCAACCTTAACCCGACCCAAAGGCGCAGCGACTCAAGCGCTATTTGCTTGTTACAATACCTGCCTACTCAGCGGTGAACTCAAGAACCGAGCTGCCATTCCAGCCTCTCGGCACCGCTGCCCTAAGACCACAAGACGGTTAGCCCCATGTTCAAAAAACTCTTTCAGCGCAAACCCAAAGCCAGCAACAGCGAACGTCAGCTGGAACGCATCGAGACGCTGGACAGCAGCTCGCCGCAACACATGAGTCAGTTGTTGGAGCTAGCCAAGTCAGACCCAGACCCCAACGTGCGCAGCGCCGCCGCCTCGCGCATTGGCCTGCGCGACTGCCTCGCCGGCCTGCTCAAAGACGAGCAAGAGCCAATCGTTCGAGCGCGCTTAGTTAAATTGTTGTTCAAGGGGAGCAGTGACGAGGACGCCGTGGAAATAGCTACCTCCCTGCTGCGACACGCCGACGACGATGTAGCCCGCATCGCGCTGCTGGCCGATATCCAACACCCCGCGGCGGCTACTTTTATCGCCACCCGCATTCAAAACCAAGACGCCTTGTTGCAAACCGCTGTTGAGCACAAGGTGGCCCGCGTCCGCCTCACCGCCGCGCAACAACTAACAGACGAGGCCATGCTGCAACAGCTATCTCATAAGGCCCGCGACAAATCGGTCAACCAATGGGTGCGGGCCCAACTGAAAGAACTCAAAGAACAACGCCACCAGGCAGAGCAGGAGCAAGCGCAGCTACAAAAACTACTAGAAGACTGCCAGCAACTCGCCGTCAGTGAAAACCCGGTCAGCTATCGACAGCGCGTCGCGCGCTTGCACAGCCACTTCCAGGAGCTTGCGGGCCTGGCCAATGCAGAGCAAACAGGCGCTATCCAGTCGTTGCTCACTACCTGCGAGCAGCGCGCCAGCGCCTTCGAACAAGCAGCCAAAGAACCTGAGCCGCCAACAACAGTCGACCGCAAGGCCGAAGCGCCCGCCTCGGTTAAACCCGAGGTCCGCGCCGAGCCCGTCGACCCATTGGCCGCGCAGCGCGAAGCCATTCACGCCCCCCTGCGCGAAGCCTTGGCAAAAGACGCCGCTCTCGATGCCAACAGCATTCGCGCCCTGCTCGGGGCCACCCAAGAAGCCTGGGATGCACTTGCTGAAGAGCAGCGCGAACACCCGATCCACGACAGCTACACCGCCCTTGAAGAAGCGGCAAGCAGCCAGGACTACCTAGCCGCCAACAGCGACGCTCTCGCCGCCCTGTGTGAAGTGCCGCTAGACAATGCGATGGACGACGACGCACTTGAAGAATTGCGCGCCAGCTTAAAAGACTACCTCGATGTACTGAGCTGGCCCAGCGCCTGGGAGACGCCATCGGTTTTGCAAGCCCTGCGCGCCACCCACCTGCAAGTGGAGGACATCCACCAGCAACGCCGCGAGCAAAGTCGCAAACGCGCGCAACAGCTGGATAAAAAAATCCACCGTATGGGCGATGCCCTGCGGCGCAAAAATTTGCGCCTCGCCAACAACATCCACCGCGAAGTGCAAGAAGGCATGCCCAGCCTGCCCACCAAAGAGCAGCGCAAGCTGCAACAACACCTCGACAAACACTTGCCCGAATTCAACAAGCTTCTGGACTGGCACGAGTACAGCGCTGCACCCAAAAAAGAAGAGCTCTGCCAGCAGATGGAAGCCTTGATCGAGCGCGAGCAACCGCCCGAGGCGCGCGCCGAGTCGGTCAAGTCGCTGCGCAATGAATGGCGCACTGTCACCGCTGCCAACGTGCAAAAAGACGACCCCCTGTGGACGCGCTTCAACACCGCCGCCGAAAAAGCCTACGCCCCCTGCGAGCCCTACTTCGCCAAGCTGCGCGAACGCAAGGCCGAAAACCTAGCCCAGCGCGAGCGACTGACTGGCGAGCTTGAGCAATTCATCCAAGGCGTCAATTGGGAAGAGCCACCTTTTGACATGCTGGACAAAGTGCTGCGAACCGCGCGCGCCGAGTGGACACAATACAGCCCGGTGCACTTTCCCGACGCCAAGCCTTGCCAAAAACGCTTTGACAAAGCCATGGATAAAATCCACGGCGCTCTACAAAAGGTGCGCAAAGCCAACGCAGAATTGCGCGAGCAACTCATCCAGCGGGCAAAATCCCTGGCGGAAATGGAAGATGTCGACGCCGCCATCGCACAGGCGCTCAAACTGCAAGATGAATGGAAAACCGTCGGACCGGTAACGCCACAGGCGCAGCGCAAGCAGTGGACGCAATTTCGCAAACCCATGGACGCAGTCTTTGCCAGGCGGCAGGCAGCGCGCGACGCCAGCAACGCCGAAATCCAAAACCAGCGCGATGCCGTCAACGCGCTGCTCGACCAGCTCGAAGCCCACGCCAAGCTACCTGAAGACCAGCTTCCCCAAGTGGCCGAAGAGCTGCGCCAACTCCAAGAGCAAATTGCCGAGGCCAGCGCCGAACTGCCGAAAAAAGTGCAGTCCGGGCTGATGCGCCGCCAAAACGACCTACTCAACCGTATCACCGAAAAACAGCGTGCCCTGCCGCTGCGGCGCCGGGCTCGCTCCTATGCCACGCTGGCGCAGCTCGCGGCCGGCTGCCAAGCGGTTGAACGCAGCCTGCTCGCCGGCGAATCGACCGACCCAGCCGAGCTGCTCCATCAAATCGAGCAGAGCCAATGGCAAAGTTTGCTGCAAGCTCGGGTTGACTCATTCACCAAGGTGCCGCAAATGCAGGCCAAGCTCGCCGACAACCAAGATGAACTCGAGCGCCTGGCCATCGAACTCGAAATTCTGGCAGAGGTAGACACACCAGAGGCTTTTCGCGGTCAGCGACGCGCCTGGCAACTCGATATGTTGGAGTCAGGCAGCGGCAACGACGGTCGTGAAGACGAAGACAAATTTTTCGAGATACTGCAACGCTGGCACGCCGTAGGTGCAGTGGAAGAGCGGGCTTACACCGCGTTGCAACAGCGCCTGGTGGCTGGCAGTCAGCCTTTCGCCAAGCTACTGGATGTGGGTGCCGAGTCCGCGGAATCTCCACAAGTCAGCGCGGCAGCAGAACAGACAACCGAGGATGCTCAGTAATCCTCGGGGTGAGCCAGCCAATCTTCAATTAGGCGCCGCGACACCGACAGACGTCGCGGCAACTTAACCGGCCGCTGCTCGGCCGGTAGCAACAGCTGTTCGCGGGTATACCAACCTGCAGATTCAATTTCATTCGCATCAATGTTTAACTCAGTGTTCTTGGCTTCGCAGCTAAAACCCACCATTAAAGAGGCGGGAAAAGGCCAAGGCTGAGAGGAGTGATAAGCGACATCGCGGACCCGAACACCCGCCTCCTCAAACACCTCGCGCGCCACCGCCTCCTCTAAACTCTCACCCGGCTCCAAAAAGCCAGCCAACACCGAATGCATACCCTCGGGCCAGCCCGGTGCACGACCCAGTAAAATGCGATCCCCGCCATCGTGCACCAGCATAATAACGGCCGTATCCACCCGCGGGAAATGCTCGATACCACAGCTCTCGCCCGTGCAGCGCAACACATGCCCGGCGCGTTCTGGCAACAACGGCGCACCACAGACCGAGCAAAACTTGGTGCGCGAGCGCCACAAATCCAGCGCGCGTGCATGGGCGGCTATGGAGGCCTCATCGTCGCGCAGGTGCTGACCCGCCAGTCGGATATCCATGCGCTCCCACTCATTCATGGCGTCTTCTGAGGCGGGTACGGCAAACACGGGGGTGTCGTCCCAGGTGCCCAGCAAAGTAGTCAGCGTAGGGTCTTCTCCGAGCAGATGACTCACCTCCTCGCGCCGCGCCAAGACACGTTGCCCCTCCGGGTGCACCAGCACGTCTCCCTCCACCACCACCACAAAATAACTTTCATCCGCCGAGACAGCAGCGGCAATCCACTCGGGGTTCTGCCGGTGGTGATCCACTCGGTCTAGGGGGCTGCCAGTAAAATAGTTTTTAACGTCTCGACGTCGCATGGATCTCTCGGGAAATGGCTGGGAACAAGCCCATTGTAAATGACTACAGACCTCGGCGCGCTTGATCTATACTTCAAGACATATTACTGTATGAAACCACAGACTGTATAATCACACACACGAGGCGCGCCATGTCCCGACCGCTCACCGAACGCCAACACCAGATCCTCTCCCTGATCTGCCGAGCCATCGCCGAAAACGGCATGCCACCCACCCGTGTTGAAATCGCCGAAGAGCTCGGCTTCGCCTCCGCCAACGCCGCGGAAGACCACCTCAAAGCACTGGCCAAAAAAGGCTACATTGAAAAAATCCCCGGCAACTCGCGCGGCATCAAAATCACCGACCCCGCCTCGAGTGTGAAGACTGCGTCGACGAGCAACACGCCAACTCCCTGCCCGTCGTCGGCCGTGTCGCCGCCGGTGAGCCGCTACTCGCCGTCGAGCACATCGACGACCACCGCAACGTAGACCCAGACATGTTCAACCCCCGCGCCGACTACCTGCTGCGCGTCTCGGGCATGAGCATGAAAGACATCGGCATCCTCGACGGCGACCTACTCGCCGTACACCGCGCCCAAACCGCCCGCAACGGCCAAATCGTCGTCGCCCGCGTCGAAGACGAAGTCACCGTCAAACGCTTCCAAAAACGCGGCCACATGGTCAAACTTATCGCCGAAAACGAAGACTTCGAACCGATTGTGGTAGACCTGCGCGAGCAGGAATTTGCGATTGAAGGGATTTACGCGGGGCTTTTGCGTAGCGCGGATTGAGGTGATCAGGGAGGAATGAGCATATCAACGCAAATTCGCACTATGGCGGTTATGTTGACAAAGTGAGTTAAATCCAGCCTAGATCAGTCCTCCAGAGAGCTACTACAGGTTACGTGATAGCTGGAAGCTTAGCTTTTCTCAAACTCAACATTATTCGGATCACCTGGAGAGTCAATAATGGGAGTAAATGGAGCCAAAGTGCAAGCTGGTAATACCCCAGCAAAAACCAATGCGCAAAGCTCAGTGCAATTGCCAGGTAAGAAAGCCTCTGAAGACTCTTCCATCGCCGTCCTAGTCGTTTCACAGACCAGTTGTTGCTTGTAACACCCAGAACCAAAAGAACCAGCATTGCGAGCCAACCTGCAATAATTTCGATGTCTCTTATGTCACCAAGAGCACCTAATAATCCTCCCTCGTCGATGAGATAGAACAGTGTATGCAGGAGTCCATACCCACAGCAAGCAACACCCCACGTCCGCCGAGTTTTTATTAGCCACATCGAAAAACCGGCTTTGGGAAACAGGATTTTTAGGGGCGTCGCAGCAAGAGCGACGAGACCAGCGCGGATCGAGTATTTACCCGATGGCAGCAAAAGATAGTGAGCCGTAGAATCCCCGCTCGCCCACAACCAGAGCAACCAAACACCCGGCATGCTCAAGAGTACCCATAGCCCATACATATTGAGCTTTGCCGTCATATCTGTCATTGTTCCGGTCGTCCAAACTCTAATTTGACTGTATAAACATCGACTTAAGTAGACTAATCTTGACTTCTAGCCCCTGTGACTGAACAGCTAATGCACATTGGTTTTGGGCAGGAACTTGCATGAATATCAATGGTCAATACCCCTAAACTTGCTTCGCGTAGGCCCGCGCTTCAATGAACCTTACTTGCCTTAAATCACTGCACTACAGCGCTCAACGAAGAGTACTTTGCGCTGTGCTTGCGGCCCTGATTGGTTTATGTGCAGTGATGGTAGCGTTACCAGGCCTCTACCAAGTGTTGTCTAATCAGGTGCAAGTGGTATCTAATTGCCACTCGCAATTGTCTGAAAGCTCAACCACAGGCCCTGGTATCACAGGTCTCTCCAAGGCAAGCAGTACCTTTTCGCACGGCGACACCGGATCAACTCACAAAGGCTCTTCTACCGTGTGTAGCGGTGAGTTTGTGAACGCTGAAGGCGTGAGCTTGTTTGCATTCCTGGCCGATATGCTCTTTGTGGTGTTTTTCGCCATACCTTTTGCTGTCTTTGGCTTCGCTGTTTCTACGCAGCGCTTTAGCAAGCAAGTAGACCCTCCCCCGTTTAATGGACAACTGCGCTCACACCTTGGGCTGCGCCGCATCCACGTCTGATCCTGTTTCTGGTCTTCTTTAATCGCTGGACGAATGTTCTCGTCCTCAGCGAA
>JBMYWE010000065.1:0-9489 GCA_049607125.1 Granulosicoccaceae bacterium
ACCGAGGCGCTCAATGCACTCATCCGCTGTCTGGTGCACATGCGGCGCCATGCTGCGACTGAGCCGCACTGACGTAGCCAATAGCTGACGTCGAGTGCCCATCGGCCCCTCTTCTTCACGCTTGGCAATCATCTCATTCAGCTTCTTGACATCGCGGTGCTCGCGAAGCTCAGTCGCCATTTGCATGTCACGCGGAGAGCGCAAGTCATGGGCATTCATTTAACTACTCCTAAAAGCAACAGGTCGCAGCACGCTAGCAGCCGCGCACCACTTGTAAAAACAAATTCAATCGAGGTGATATTTCAGCCTCGCTAGGCCACACCACCGTCGACTCAAAACAGTATGGCGCACCCGACACATTTTGCTGCAGCAAACGACCAGCGGCAATGTCTTCTTCTACCACGCAGCGCGGCAACAGGCCGACGCCCATCTTGGCCAACAGACACCGGCGAATCACTTCTACATTAGAAAAGCACTGCCTCGGGCTAAGCTTGAGCCCCTGTTGCTTAAAATGCTGCTCAGCGGCCATGCGATAGCTACAGGCGGGCTCGGTGGTGATCAGCATACGCCGCTGCAATTGCTCGGGAGTCAGAGTCTCTGCCACCACCAAACTGGGGTGCGCCACGTAAATAACCTCTTCCGCCGCAACCCGCTGCGAGTCGCAGCCAGGCTCGGGTTTGTCCAACACCAAAATGGCCGCCTCAATCGAGCGCTCCGCCAAGGCCTGCCGGTAGTCAAAAGGGTCGTGCTGCAGGTGCAACTCAATACCTGATGCAAGGCTCTGCAGACCCTCGATGAGGGGCGGCAGTCGATAGATACACATAGAACTTGGCGCGTACAGCCGCAGCTCGCCTGCGGGCTCGCTGACCAAAGCCTGAGCTGTCGAAGATATCTCACCCTCCAGCGCTAGCATTTGCTGAAACTTGGGCAAGAGCTGTCGACCCGCCGCACTCAACACCAGCCCCCGACCGCTGCTGTCAAACAGATTGACCCCCAGACCAGAAGACAATTCACGCAACTGCGCCGAGACGCTTGAAGGCGCAAGGCACAACACCTCCGCCGCTCGGTTAACACTCCCTGCTTCCACCACCGCTAGGACGCTTTTGACTTGCCTCAGGTTTATCATTCGTTATATTCGCACAATCTATTCGAATCTATTCGCTTTTATTCGTCACCATTTCACGGCAGGATACGCCTAACTCTCAACGAATCAAAGCACATGCACCTCTATTTAGGCTATAAGCGCTACTCCTCATGGTCTCTCCGCCCTTGGCTGGCCATGATTGCCACGGGCATCCCCTTCAACGAAACAGTACTGCCTTTCGCCCACGACAACAGCCTCACTGACCTCGCGACCCTGCATCGCATCCCGGCCACCGTCCCGGTGCTTGAGCACGAGGGACAGATCATTTGGGACAGTTTGGCCATCCTCGAGTATCTAGCCGAGACCTACCCCGAGAAACAGCTCTGGCCCACTGAGCCACACTTGCGCATTTTATCGCGCAGTGCGTGCGCCGAAATGCACAGCAGCTTTACCGCCCTGCGCAACGAGCACCCCATGAACTGCCACCGCGTGTTCCCCATGCGGCCAAGCCCCGCCGTCCAAGCCGACCTCGATCGCTTGGCAGAGCTCTGGCAACACTTTGAAGACGCAGAGAAACCGGCGGGCAACTTTCTCTGTGGCCCCTTTAGTTTGGTAGACGCCATGTTTGCCCCGGTCGCCTGGCGCGCTGTCGGCTACCAGCTCAGCATTTCCCCCGCGTTTGAACGCTGGAGTGAAGCACTGATGGCCCTGCCCGCAATGCAACAGTGGGTGCAAGAAGGCGCAAAAGAAACATGGCGCTACGAATCGACTGAGCAAATTGGTCTCACCTAGGAAAAACCAAATAAAACCCGAGATGTGAGTGGAGCGCCCTCCCTACCATATCTCGGCTGAGAATATATAAGAAGGCGTAGCCAAGATAAGCCTAGGCGCATCTCGGAAAGAAACTAGACTCAAGGAACCAACAAATGAAACTTTACGGACACCCTGACTCAGGCCATGCCTTCAAAGTAAAATTCTTTTTGCAGTGGGCCAACGTCGAGCACAACTACGAAATGATCGACATCTTCTCGCCGCGAGAGAGTCGCCCTGCTGAGTTTCTTAACGCGTCCAAGCATTGCGAAGTACCCTGCCTCGTCGATGGCGACCAGAACCTAATCCACTCCAATGCCATCCTTGTACATTTGGCAAACAAGCTAGGCCACCTCGACGATGCCGACTCTCGCCAACGCAACCTTGAATGGCTGGTGTGGGAGGCAAACAAAATCGGCCTGTGCCTGCCGCAATTACGCGCTGACAAACGCTTTGAAGATTCCAGGCTCTCTGAGGGAGCGCGAGAGTGGCTGCGCGCCAGATACGACCACGATGTAGGCGTGATCGACAACGAGCTCAGCGATGGCCGTGCCTTTATTCTGGGCGATGCACCCAATATCGCCGACTTCTCACTCTACGGTTATCTGGTGCATGTCTTAGAAGCCGAAGTTCCAGTGCCCAGCCATGTTAGCCAGTGGGTGGATCGAATGAGCGCGCTGGAAGGCTTTGAGCACCCATATGAAATGCTCAAAGCCTGATCGCCATTTGCAGCCCTGCATCGCGGCGCAGTTACTCTCGGTTACAGCAAAAGGAGATGACTAACACTAAGGTACGCGCATTCGATACAGATTCGCCCCTTAGCCTCTCGCCAGCCCTCACTTTTAGCCGCTAACCGATGAACAAACACCACTTAAAAGCCACAACGCATTGCTGCCTACTCACTGCAATCATTTTTACAACATCGGCCGCCTCAACACTCGCCCCTCTGCCTAGCATAGTCGACTACACCGAAGGCGATGGATGGGGCAGCGGTGTGGGCATTCAGCTCGAATCCGCAGCGTCATTCCGCGGATCAGACCACAACATGGTAGAGTTTAAACTGGAGGGTGCCGTGCAATGGCGGCATCGGAATCAAGTGCTGTTCTGGGAGGGTTACGACCTCAACCAAACCGAGATAGGGTGGCGCGGCCTGCTGCAGGACAAATGGCTGATAGAGGGCGGAGCTCGGCATGAGATAGTCATCCCTACTAGCCGAAGTGAAAAAGCAGGCGTAGACAACCTCCCCCATCGCGGCTCTCACATCCTCGGATTTGTCGAGGCAAAACACACAATAAGCCAAGATTGGATGAATTGGGTATCGGGCCGATTCATTTTCGGCTCTAGTGACTATGGTTGGCAATCTAAGATTGCTGCAGGGCATCGCTTGTCCAGAGAGTACCGCAACTATGGGGCAGAGTTAGTGGCCTACTCGACGTTCTCCAGCAACGAAAACAAGAACAACTATTTTGGGCTAAGCGCAGAAGACGAAGCAGCAACCGATCTACAAGCCATAGACTTCGATGGTGGATATCGCTCGTCAGGGGTCAACCTCGTCTATCGCAGATTCGTCAACAGAAGAATCCAGTTCACCGCCAAGGCAGGCGTCGAGGTATACGCCAGCGATATCGAAAAAAGCAGCCTTGTCTCCGATGCCACCGAGACAAATGCGGAAATGTCTCTTGTGTGGCATTGAGTGTACTTGAAACCAACAGTAACCGAGCATAAGGGCACCAGCCCGCATCTTGGAGTTAGAACAGGCTATCTCCACACCTTTACTCGATAGCCCTCCCTGTTTACCCTAAACAGATCAACAAGGAGAAGGCGTGCACACACAGCTACCCGACATCAGCGATTTTGACCTGCGCTCACTACCGCAGGGCTTCTACGACAACCCCTACCCTTGGTACCAAGCGCTACGCGAGCAAGACCCAGTGCGCCGCATGCCCGACGGCAGCGTGCTGCTGACGCGCTACACCGACGTACAAGCGGTGTACAAAAACCCCAAAGTATTCAGCTCTGACAAACGCGCTGAATTCAAACCCAAATACGGTGACTCGCCCTTATTCGAGCACCACACCACCAGCCTTGTATTCAACGACCCACCACTGCACAGCCGAGTGCGCAGCTTGATCGCCGGCGCGTTGCATCCACGCGCTATCGCTGACATGGAAGAAGGCCTGGTGCACTGTGTCGATGGCTTGCTGGACAAGCTAGAACAATCACCGCAGGCAGATCTCATTGAAGACTTTGCCATGCATATCCCGATAGAAATCATCGGCAATATGCTGGCCGTTCCGCAAGACGAGCGCGTCCCGCTGCGCGAGTGGTCCCTCTCGATACTGGGCGCTCTAGAGCCAGCTATCTCTGATGAAGTTTTTGAGCACGGCAACCAATGCGTGCGAGATTTTATTGCGTATCTAGACACCCTCGTCGAGCGCCGCCGCCTCGACCCCGGTGACCCAGAACGCGATGTGCTCACCAAGCTCATCCTAGGCGAAGATGGCGACGCCCTCTCGCGATTGGAGCTACTGCACAACTGTGTCTTTATTCTCAACGCAGGCCACGAGACCACCACTAATCTGATTGGCAATGGCCTATACCTGTTACTAGAGAACCCAGAGCAACGCCAACTGCTGCAAGATCAACCTGAGCTGATCCACTCAGCCGTGGAAGAAATGCTGCGCATGGAAAGCTCCAACCAGTTGGGTAACCGAATCACCACGCAAGCGACCGAGATTGCAGGCGAGCCAATAGCGGCAGGCACGCCGATCACACTCTGCATTGGCGCCGCCAACCGAGACCCCACACAGTTCCCCGACCCAGATCGCATGGATATCCAACGCAGCCCCAACCGGCACTTGGCTTTTGGCTCGGGTATACATCAGTGTGCGGGGGTCAGCTTGGCGAAGCTGGAGGGGCAAGTGGCGATTGGTCGGTTTATGCAGCGGTTTCCGGCATATCAATTGGCAGGTGAAGCTAAGCGTGGTGGACGGGTTCGGTTTCGAGGGTTTTTGGGGATTCCTTGCCAGCTGAGGTCCGACTAGTCGAGCTTTGACTCCAGAACATCTCAAATCGAGGGAAACGTTTAACTGTTAGAAGCGACCCCACACATTTCCTTCTGGCTCGCTGTTCATCGACATGGGACTGCCACTTTCCTGAAGTGCGACGGATAGACGGCTTAGCGATGAGACTACTCCAAATAAGCAATGTTGCAGAGCAGCCAATGCGCGAGGTCATGTACTGAGAAGAATGGTTGAATTTGGACGCTTACGTTTATTGCGACAACATTTGAGGAAGGTTACGGCCCTTTGATTGGTACAACCACTAAACTACAGCAAGCTTGCGAGCACACCGAAATGCGTTGGGTTTGCCGGTCTGAGCGATTTCTGGATCTCCCTAAGTGCCCAACGGCAAAACCTAAACTAACTATACAGCCCTGCCAAAGAAGTACAACGTACGAGCGTTCAACCTAAATTAGCAATTAAAATGTGGCGAGCTAACAGCTAAGAGAATAAACGCCAGCAGTGATAAGGCTTTCGTTGCAGTCTTGTTCAGCGGAACACGTGGTAGGGATATCAAGCGCTCAGCATACCGCAATACAACGTACTGCCTATATTGTGAGCACCCGCCAACCTCTCATCTGAGCTATTGTGCTTATTCAGGCGATCTAGTAGCTTCATGACAAAGCGAGTTATAGCGTGCACGCCATTACTCCGGATTCTATATCAATAGATAAATCAGTGGAGTTTCAGATGGCACCATCGATAAGAAGGCTTTGGAAGATTGGTGCGTTATCTGCCGCTTTCATTTCACTTTCTGCGTGTGTAGGTGGTGGCGGAAGTAATGATAGCGATAATGATGAAGAGCAAAATAAAGGAAAATACGAAACGCCCGTCATTATCTTAGATGGCAGCAAATTTTCCGCAGAGAGCCTAACTGCCATGGCTGTCGCTGACTTTAATCAAGATGGCTTTGATGATTTTGTTGGGGCAAGGACATCGGGATTTAGGTCTGGACCAGCCACAGAGCTACTGTTAATGATCAATGATAAAAATGGTAGCCTTACAGATCAAACGGCCGCATTGGTTGATGGCCCAATACCTACGTTCTTTTGGTCGCGTGATGTCCACGTGGGAGACTTCAATGGAGACAATAAACCGGACATTTTCTTCAGCAACCATGGGAAGGAGCCGCTCACAGGCCCGTCGACATGGTCATGTGAGCAAAACACATTATTGTTGTCTCAGCCCAATGGCAAGCTGAAGGATGTTACCAGCACTCATTTACCCGCTCGGTTCGATTTTTCACACGGTTCTAGCATTGCAGATATCGATGCCGATGGAGACTTGGATATTTGGGTGACTAATTTAGGCTGTGGAACAACAATTTTGGGCTACTTACTCAGGAATGATGGCAATGGCATGTTTACAGATATTGCTGGTTTAGATCATCGAAACGGGATATTGCCCGCTGATTTTAAACGCGTGTTCTGGAGTCAGTTTATCGACATTAATTCAGATGGGTATGGAGATCTTTTTTATACAGATCTAGCGGACAACAATTTGCTGTTCAACAATGGGAATGGAAGTTTCTCTGTTGTAGACGACACAAGCATACCAGATGCAGTAGGTACGGTAACTACTCAAGGAAGCAAAGTCGCTGACCTAAATAACGATGGATTCGATGATTTAGTCCTTTTTCAAACAGATGCGAGTTATTCTCCGGGCTTTTCATTACAGATACTGATACACGACGGAAATAGTGGATTTACCGACGAAACTAGTGAGCTATTACCTCCGCAGAATTCAACAACGGCTGTAGGGTTTCCAGCATTATGGATTGGTGACATAAATGGCGACAACAGCATCGATATCATGGTGAGGCTCCATGGAGAGGGATTCCAAGGAGACAACATTACTGATTTTTACCTCAACGACGGTGCTGGAAAATTCACTGAACTAAGTGCGGATCAGTTGCCACCAATACTTCCCGATTTCGCTCCAATAGATGTTAATAACGATGGTAAGGTCGATTTTATTTTTAAGGGCTTTGACAGCGCTGGCCGCCCTTCCATGATGCTGTCGTTAGCTAGGTAATAAAGCGAGAGCTTTCGAGGCCATGGATAACCTGCTCATGCCTAATTGAGCGGACGACCCGCTCATCACACGGCGGGAGTGAGTTCCAGCCGCCGACACCGAAACAAGGGGTCAAGCCCAATTCATATCACCTAACAAAATTTCAGCTCCGCTATCTCCTTGGCCAGTTCTCTCACTGAGAGTTTTGTTTAACCCCTCATGCAACTCCGCAAGAGTTGTCAAAAAACTCTCGCAGTATTCAGCACCGTGGGATATTTTCTGATGCCCACAACCACAATTCAACGCTTTGTAGAAAGCACTCTCACACTTTATTCGGTCTGGCGTAGGTATATGAGCATTTTAGCTCACCTGGCTGTTGGTAAACACGATTGACGCCTTTTTTTTGCTGAGCAGATTGTGAAAACTGCAAGCGAACTACGAAGTCGCTTCTAACATCACTACAATTACGTATAGCAATGAGAGCCCTTGAGTCATAGGAGCCCTCGCCGAGAATTACGAGGAACAGCTATAGTGCGATGTACCACCCGCCCCAAAAAACTGAGCCGGTTTTACTTTATCGTACTCCCGCTCTACATCCTGAGACTGCTCGGCGTAGGGCTGGGTCATGATGTCTTGTAGCTTACGGGTCAACGCGTAGTCGCCCTTTGCCGCAGCTTGATACGCCGGCACGACAAACCACTCTCGCAATATGTATTTTGGGTTGACGCGTTTCATACAACTGGATGTATCCTCAATCGAACGAGTAGGAGATTCGCCAACAAGCACTCGCCATTTCGTCAGCCACGTTGACCAGCGCTCATCATACTGTTCCGATCTTGTATAAAAGCTCCGTTTTAGCGGTGCGATGTCACCGGGAATCGATGAGAGCTCGCGAAAGAAAATGGTGTAGTCCACTGTGGTTTGTACCATCAACGTGAGCAGTTCGTCGAATAGCGCTTCATCATACGTGTCGAGCCCGAGTTTAGCTGCCCACATTTGATGAAGTTGATCCTGCATCTCCTCAGGGAATTCAGCTTGTATTTTTTCGAGCTGCTGCAAGGTGTCTGGGTATGATGCCAGTAAGGGTTTTAGCGCTGTGCAAAAGCTACCGAAGTTATGGTGCGCTGCCACTGGTTGATTGAGGAATGCGTAGTGCTCACCACCGCCTGTCCAAGGCTGGAAATACGGGTCAAAAACATCGCAAAATCCGTAGGGCCCGTAGTCAAGCGTGAAGCCACCGGCCGCACAGTTGTCGCTGTTAAAGTTGCCTTGGCAATAACCTACTCGAATCCAGTGTGCGACAAGCGAAGTGAGGCGACCTCTAAACTCTCTCGCTAGTTGTAGAACTTTTTGATCAAGATTGAGTTGATGGTCTACGACGCCAGCGTACTCACGGTCAATTAAATGCAATACAATTTGCTCTAGCTCTTGCATCGCTTGAGGGTGCTCTCCCTTGCGCGCGCGACGACCAAAGAGCTCTAGCTGGCCCACCCGGATAAACGAAGGCGCAACACGTGTCGAGATGGCGACAGGGCTAGTAACAAGAATATCGGGATCTTGCCGCCGCGAGCCTTCAGAATACCAGGGTCGCTGCACTGTCTCAGTTTTTGAAGCGAACAAACTCAAAGAGCGCGATGTTGGAACGCCCAGCGCGTGCATGTGCTCTTGCGCCAAAAATTCGCGAACACTCGAGCGTAGAACAGCGCGACCATCTGCACCACGAGAGTATGGTGTGCGCCCGCTACCTTTTAGCTGTATCTCCCAACGTTCCCCTCCGAACAAGCCTTCAAACACGGATACAGCTCGGCCATCGCCGTATCCGTTACCAGTTTGGAATGGGCATTGCTGGGTGTATTCGTTGCCATAAATAGACAAGGCATACCCAGTGGCCCACCCCACTCTGCGCATCGGCGCGGGAACATTTGAGATGTCGCCTGAGAACATGCGGGCGAATTCGGCCGATTGCGCCAAGCCGCCCGCAAGGCCCAACTCCCTGAATAGGGTTTTGCTGTGCGCGATGTACTCTGGGTTCTCGATGGGCATGGGCACTACTGGCACATAGTGACCCGAATAAACTTGGCGCGGTGTATGGTTAGCTCCGCTGGCCTCGGCATCAGGGTCACCGTTGAGAGTGTCCATGAACGAATAATCCGCCACTGCTGCCATGTCATTGAGCGTTTTTATGCTCGGTTCATCTGACTGACTCTTGCGACTAAGCGCAGATACTGAGAGTTGATCTGCTGTAGGCTTTCGATTTTTATTCATGGTTTTGATTACTGAGTTCTATTAGGCGTTAGGGTAACCGAGAAAGGACTACTGCGCATTGGCAGCGCCAACCAACTGAGCTAACGCATTAACACATAGGACTTAAGACCGGCCTCTCGCATGACACACTTGGTTACGTCGGCGCACCGCAACGGTCCTTATGATCTTCACTTTGATTAAGCAATTTGTGAAGGTTATGAAAATCCATCTAATTTCAGCGGTGCTCGCGGCGATGTTACTTGCGGGCTGCAGCGA
>JBMYWE010000066.1:0-9485 GCA_049607125.1 Granulosicoccaceae bacterium
AGGCGGCCGAGGTCAGTGAAGAAGAACAGGAGCAGCGCTACAAGCAGAACGAGAGTCGCTATATGCGACCTCAGCAGTTCAAGGTCAGTTACATTGAAATCGACAGCAAAGTTTTGGGAGAGCAGGCTGAAGTCGATGATGCGGCGGTTGAAGCCGAATACGATAGTCGACGTGATGAATTTGCGACTCCTGAACAGCGCGATGCCTCGCACATTTTGCTGGAGCTAGCTGAAGACGCCGATCAATCGGTGGTAGACGAAACTTTGGCTAAGGCGGCTTCTCTACTTGAAGAGGTAGCTGGCGGAGCTGATTTTGCCGAGTTGGCCAAAGAGCATTCGACCGATTTGGGATCAGCCGAGAACGGTGGAAGCCTAGGATACTTTGGCAAGGGTGCAATGGTTGAATCCTTTGAGCAAGCTGCTTTCTCGCTAGCGGTTGGTGAGCTCAGTGAGCCTGTGCGCTCTCAATTCGGTGTCCACATCATTAAATTGAATGCCATTCAAGAATCTAAAGCTAAGCCATTGGAAGAGGTGCGTGAGCAACTTAAAGCTGAGTTAGTTGAGCAGCAGGTTGCTTCCGTATTTTTTGAAAAACAAGATGTTCTGGCGACAGAGAGCTTTGAAAACGGCGGCAGCCTGCAGCCCGCGTCGGATGCCTTGGGTCTGGGTATTCAGCAGTCGGAATGGTTTAGTGAAGAAAGCCAAGTGGGCATAGGCCAATACGCTCAAGTGCGTGCAGCTGTGCTAAATGAAGACGTGCTCAGTGGCGGATTGAATTCGGCCGTACTTGAAATTGCAGACAATCACGCCATTGTTTTGCGACTAGATGAAAGCAAGCCAGAAGAGCTTAAGCCGCTTGATGAGGTGCGAGAGCAGATAATTTCAGAGCTCAAGCGTGAGAAAGGCCAGGCGACCGCCCAAGAAAAAGCTGATGCTTTGTTGGCCGCGGTCGAAGGTGGGGATTTGTTAGCTGACGCAGCTGCAGCGCAAAGCATTGACCCAACTGAGGCGATGTGGTCCAAGCGCGATAACCCAGAGATAGATCGCGCTGTGCTGGCGCGCGTGTTTTCGTTGCCGAGAGCGGCCAGTGGGGAGACGGCTTGGGATCAAATCAGGAATGCAAATGGAAACCCAGTTGTCTTGGGTGTGAGTGGCGTGCGCACGGCGGAGGTGGACGAGGACGTACCGCCTGCTGATAACCAGATGTTGGCCCAACAAGCCGGTAACGCTGCTTTCCAAGCACTGCAGCAAGGTATGCGCGAAGTAGCTGAAGTCTCGATCAATGAGAAGGCTATCAACCCGGCGGCCGAATAGTCGGAATTGTCGCTGCTATAACCGAAGGGGCGCTTGCAAAAGCGCTCTTTTTTTATTTAGAGAAAAAGTTTTTCTAGCATGCGTTTGTAAAGGGCGCAACTGACATCAATTTGTTCACAAGCGATGCGTTCATCGACTTGATGGATGGTGGCATTGCACACGCCCAGCTCGATGACTTGTGCGCCAGTCGGGGCGATAAAGCGTCCATCGGATGTGCCTCCGCTGGTGGATAGCTCTGTTTCAATGCCGCAGATCTCTAATATGGCTTCGCTGGCAGCGTCGGTCAAAGAGCCGGGCTCAGTGATAAATGGTTGGCCTGAGCAATTCCAGCTGATCTCATACTTTAACTCGTGTTTGTTCAGTAGCTTTTCGACTGCCTCTCTGAGGCTTGCTTCGCTAGAGGCGGTGCCAAACCGAAAATTAAAACGCATCTGCAATCTGCCGGGAACCACGTTAGTGGCGCCTGTGCCAGCGTTGAGATTTGATACTTGAAAAGTAGTCGGGGGGAAAAATTGATTGCCGTCGTCCCAGTGTTTTTGGCTGATTTCTTGGAGAAAAGGGGCTAGAGAATGAATCGGGTTTTCGGCGAGGTGCGGGTAGGCTACATGCCCTTGCTTGCCGAAGACTTCCAGGGTCCCGCTCAAAGAGCCTCGACGGCCGTTTTTGATGGTGTCCCCGACACGTGTTGTGCTACTTGGCTCTCCAACAACGCACCAAGTGATCTTTTCACCTCTGGCCTCGAGTGCCTCTATGACAGCCGCAGTGCCATCTTTGGCTGGGCCCTCCTCATCGCTGGTGACAAGCAAGGCGATTGAGCCGTCAAAATTGGGGTTCTCGCGAACAAACTCTTCTGCTGCGACTGTCATGGCGGCGACCCCACTTTTCATATCTGCCGCTCCCCGGCCGTGCAATATGCCGTCTTTAATCAGGCCAGAGAAAGGAGGGGTTTTCCAATGCTCCGCTGGGCCAGTGGGCACAACATCGGTGTGGCCTGCGAAACATAGTAAGGGGTCGTTCTTGCCCCTGCGAAGCCACAGGTTTTTAACACCATTGCGTTCAATGTGTTCGGCGGTAAATCCAAGTGGCGCCAGCCTGTCGGCGATCAATTGCTGACAACCGGCGTCTTCGGGCGTGACAGTGTTGCGTTGAATCAAAGACTGGCTCAATGCAACGGCGTGGCTTAGCTGTGGTTTGCTCATTCGGCTGAGAGTTTCTCGATAAGTGTTTGATGAAGTTTTTTCAGGGTCGCAGCGTCATCGATGGCCTCGCCAGCGTCGTCACTGATGTAAAACACGTCCTCTGCCTTTTCGCCGAAGGTTGAAACCTTGGCTGCGTGCAGTGTCACGCCGCATTCGTTAAAGCAACCCGCTATGATGGAGAGCAAGCCAGGGCTATCGGCGGCGGTGACGAGTACTGAGGTCAGCTCGCCCGCGTCCTCGGTGTTGAACTCAACGGTCGGGCTCAGCTGTAGAAACGATCGCATTCGCCGCGGAGGGTTATAGTGACCAAGGTCGGGTGATTCACGGTGTAGCTTTAGCTGAGCCAATAGTTGCTCAATGCGTTTGGCATCGGATAAGGCTTCGCCGTTGTCATCTAATAGGGTGAAAGAGTCCAAGGCGAAGCCCGCTGGGGTGGTGACTATTCGTGCATCGACGATGTTCATGCCGAGGAGCGAAATGCGGCGGGTGATATTGGCAAACAGCAAGGGGTGATCGCGTGTATATACCGCCACTTCGGTGGATCCAGCGCTGTTCGTGCGTATCAGGGTGCGCGCTCTCTCAAAATCATCTTCGCGCGCCAGCTCTAGAGTGTGCCAGGCGATTTCGTCGGCATTGTATCGAGCGAAATACTCCTCACCCATGTTGTCCCAGAACTGGCCAATGTCGATGGATTCCAGATTGGACAGCTCGAGATACTCGGTAGCTTCTTGCTTGCGCTGGGCGATGTATTCGGCACGCGTGGCAGCAGCTTCATCGAGGCCGCGCTCAATCATGTTGCGTGTGTGGCGATAGAGCGTGCTGAGCAGATTGTTTTTCCAATCTGTCCAAAGAGCGGGGTCAGTGCCGCATATGTCAGCTACGGTCAGGAGGTAGAGGTAGTTCAAGCGTGTGACGGTCTTGCATTCCTCGGCAAAATCGCGGATGACTTCGGGGTCGTAGATGTCTCTTCGCTGAGCGACGGTCGACATGAGTAGGTGTTGACGCACGCCCCATTCGGCCAGGTCTGCGTGAGACTTTCGCATGCCGTGTTGTTCCGCGAAAATGCGGGTGTCTTCTGCCCCCAAAATACAATGATCGCCACCACGACCCTTGGCGATATCGTGCAGTAAGCCCATCACATGCAGCACATAAGGGTGCTCGATTTCACGCATGATTTCTGTGCAGTGCGGGTGTGACTCTGCATGTTCTTCTACGGCAAATTGGCGCAAATTGCGCACGACCATCAGTGTGTGTTCGTCCACGGTGTAAATGTGGAAGAGATCAAATTGCATGCGCCCCACAATGCTTTGGAAATTGGGCATATAGGCGGCCAGAACGCCAAAACGGTTCATTCGACTGAGCTGGTGTGTCAGTCCGTGTGGTTGTCGGAAGATGTCGATAAACAGCTGACGCACGATGATGTCGTGGCGGAAATTCTCGTCGATTAAATACAGGTGTTGTCTGATCAGGCGAACCGTTTTTGCGCGGATGCCTTTAATATCGGCGTGCTGGCACCCGAGTAGGAATATCTCAATAAGCGCAGGCGGGTAGCGGCTGAAGACATCGTCGCTTTTGGCGGCTATGTAGTCGTTGATGATTTCGAAGCGGTCGTTAAGTGACTCGACGTGGGCGGGTTCGTCGAGCTCGACGATGCGCTCTCTGAACAGTTGGAGCAGCATCTCGTTGAGCCTCACCATTTCGGTGACGACCCGATAGTGCTGCTGCATAAACTGTTCGACGGCTTCGTTGTCATCGGCTCCGCTGTAGCCGAAGTCGTGAGCCAGCGGGCGTTGGTATTCGAACAACAAGCGGTCTTCTGCTCGCTTGGCTTTGCGGTGTAACCAAAAGCGCACCCGCCACAGAAAGTCTCGGCTCTCGCGCAGGGTCTGCACTTCCTCGGCGGTTAGGAACTCATGATCCGACAGTTCGCTCAGCTGGCCCCCGCCGAAATGTCGATGCACTACCCAACCGATAGTTTGCAGATCGCGTAGGCCACCAGGGCTCTCTTTGACATTGGGTTCTAAGCGATAAGCTGAATCGTGGTACTGGCGGCGTCGGTTTTTTTGTTCTTCGAATTTTGCCCTAAAAAAACTATAAGACGGCCAGCATTGCTTCGAATTGATGGCTTGGTCGGCGCTGTTGCAAAGCTCTGCATCGCCGCACAGGTATCGGGTCTCCAGCAGATTGGTCATGACAGTCAGGTCTTCTTGTGCTGCCTGTACTGTCTGGGTGAGTGTGCGCACCGAGCTGCCAATGTCTAAACCCAAGTCCCAGAGCGCGGTGATAAAGCTTTGTAGGGAGCCGTCCTGCACCGTTGGGCCTTCGTCTGGCAGGATCACCGTGATATCGATATCTGAGTGGGGGTGGAGTTCTCCGCGGCCATAGCCCCCCACGGCCACAAGGGCGGCGTAGTCTCGCTCGGTCTCAGGAACACAACTGTGCCAGATGCGAGTGACCAATGCGTCGGCAACCTCGGCTCGATGCACCACCAGCTCACCGCCGCTGGCGCCTTCATCGAAACGCGTCTGCAAGTGTGTGTCGCATTGATCCAGCCACTTTTTGCAGTTGACCGCGCTATGCGATTCCGCTTGTATGCCTTTTATGATGGTCTCGATAACGGGGTGGTTGTCGACTTGGCGATGTGCGGGTTCGGCCATTAGGGTTGTCCAGAAGCTCCGAGAGTTAATATGTCGCAGCCGTCTTCGGTGACCACTATCGTGTGTTCCCACTGGGCTGAGAGGGATTGGTCTTTGGTCACGACGGTCCAATCGTCGCCCAATACTTTGACGTGGCGTTTGCCGAGGTTGATCATGGGTTCAATGGTGAAGACCATGCCTGTTCGTAGTTGCACACCGGTGCCCGCTTTGCCGTAGTGCAAAACTTGCGGATCCTCATGGAATTTGGCGCCAATGCCGTGCCCACAATACTCGCGCACCACAGAGCAGCGCTGGCTCTCAGCGTGTCGCTGAATAGCGTGTCCAATGTCACCAAGGTGCGCACCGTCGCGCACGGCTTCAATGCCAAGCATCATGCTTTTGTGCGTCACCTCTACCAAGCGCTTGGCAGCCGGTGCTGGCTGTCCGACGAAATACATGCGGCTGGTGTCGCCGAAAAAACCGTCTTTGATCACCGTGACATCGATGTTGACGATGTCGCCCTTTTTTAGGCGCTTTTGGCTAGGAATGCCGTGGCAGACTTGGTGGTTGATCGAGGTGCAAATGGACTTGGGGAAGCCATTGTAGTTGAGGGTGGCGGGGATGCCACCCTGTACCTCGGTGATGTGTTTGTGACAAATTTGATCCAGTGTCTCCGTGGTGACGCCTGGTACAACATGCTCGCCAATCAGGTCGAGGACTTCGGCGGCGAGTTTGCCTGCCGTACGGATTTTGTCGATTTCTTCGGCGGTACGAATATTGATTGCCATGCGCGCTATATGCTCTCGGGCTGGATTTGGGGGTATACTCGCGCCGGTCACTGTGATGCGTGCCTAGCGTGATAAAACTTGTGACATCATAACAAAATCTGTTATAAAAGGCAGTTGGGTATCTCTGACCCTTGCGATTCGCGTTTTTCACCGTTAGTTTGTTTCGAGCTGGTGTGGCGCTTTGGTCTAAACGCAGAGAATTCACACACGTTTCATTCAGCGATGTTGTGTTCCATAGCAGAAGTTGTGGGGCGCTTTGTCATTGGGCAAGGTGTCGGCGGGTGCCCGGATCGATCAGGTCTCGGGTTGTCGGCAGCGAGACGTGGAGGCAAAACCCGTTATTAATCAAGGTATAAGAATGTCTAGAATCAGTATGCGCCAGCTGCTTGAAGCCGGTGTTCACTTCGGTCACCAAACTCGTCATTGGTGTCCCAAAATGGCTCCCTACATCTTTGGTGAGCGCAACAAAATCCATATCTTCAACCTAGAGCACACGGTGCCTATGTTGGAAGAGTCTCTTAACTTCATGGGGCAATTGAGCGCTAAAGGCGGAAAAGTTCTGTTCGTCGGCACCAAGCGCGCGGCTCGTGACGCGGTGAGTCAAGCGGCTTCTGCTTGTAACATGCCCTACGTTGACAAGCGTTGGCTCGGCGGCATGATGACCAACTTCCGCACGGTGAAGCAGTCTGTTCGTCGCATGAAGGAAATCGAGAGCCAGATCGAAGATGGCATCGAGCAGCGACTGAATAAGAAAGAATTTCTGATGCTCACTCGCGAGCACGCCAAGCTAGAGGGTAGTTTGGGCGGTATTCGTGATATGGAGCGTCTCCCCGACGCCATTTTCGTGATCGACACCGGACACGAGAAAATTGCCATCGCCGAAGCGCGCAAACTGGGTATTCCAGTGGTTGGGATCGTTGACTCCAACAACAACCCAAAAGACGTTGACTACGTGATTCCTGGCAACGATGACGCGGTTCGCGCCATCAAGTTATTCGCAACAGCTGCTGCTGAAGCTATCCAAGACGCTAAAACTGCTTCTAGCGGTGGTGGCTCTAAAGATGACTTCGTTGAAGTGAGCGAGCCAGCTGCTGAAACGCCTGCAGCGAGCGAGTAATACAGCGAAAGAGGACTCTCAGGTGGTCTATGTACCGCCAGAGAGGTTCTCCTTTGTGAATGTTTTGCGCGCACCGTAACGTCTCGTTACGGTGCGCTTTAAATTGTGACTTATTTAATTTTTCAGTGAGGTGGATGATGTCAATCTCCGCAGCAATGGTTAAAGAGCTACGCGAGCGCACCAGCGCTGGCATGATGGAATGCAAAAAGGCACTGGTGGAAGCCGGTGGCGATATGGAAAAAGCGATCGAAAACATGCGTGTTTCCGGTCTGGCCAAAGCCGACAAAAAATCTGATCGCACAGCCGCTGAAGGCGCTGTTGTTTTCGCCAAGAGCGAAGACGGCAAACGTCTGGCGATGGTTGAAGTCAACTGCGAAACTGACTTTGTCACCAAAGCAGACGATTTCAAAGGTTTTTGCGATTTGGTGGCCAACTTGGCACTTGAGATCAACAGTGGCGATGTGGACACACTCAACGCGGCTGCAGTTGCTTCAGCCGGCGGCAAATCTCTTGAAGAAGTGCGCCAAGAGTTAGTTGCGAAAATTGGTGAGAATATCCAGTTGCGTCGTGCCGAGGTTGTCGAGGCCGGTGATGGTGGTGCGATTGGCATGTACCTGCACGGTAGCCGTATCGGTGTAGTGGCGAGCGTGGACAAAGACAACAGCGAGTTGGCCAAAGATTTGGCTATGCACGTTGCTGCCAGCAAGCCCATGTGTGTCGATGAGACAGGCGTTCCAGCCGAATCGCTGGAAAAAGAGCGCAGCATTTTGATTGCCGAAGCCAAAGAGAGCGGCAAGCCAGATGAGATCATCGAAAAGATGGTCGACGGTCGTATGCGCAAATACTTGGCAGAAATCACGCTGGTTGGTCAGCCTTTTGTCAAAGACCCAGACCAAACTGTTGGCAAGCTTCTCGCCGCCGCTGGTGCCACTTGCACTGGTTTCACACGCTACGAAGTGGGTGAAGGTATCGAGAAGAAAGTTGAGAACTTCGCTGAAGAAGTGATGGCTCAAGCCAAGGGCTCAGCCTAAGCAAGATCGACGGAGCCGACAGGCTCCGTCATTTCATCTCAGGGCCCGCCGAGCTCTGAGCATGAATCGGCGCGGTAGCCTGCAATTGCGCTAGAATTGCGTTCAGCACGCCCGCACCGCGAGCGGCACCCAATTCCAATTGACTGGTAACGAGCGCATGTCCGAGAAAGCCCTCCCTTATAAGCGTATCCTCCTCAAACTCAGTGGCGAAGCGCTGATGGGTGATGAGGACTACGGCATAGATCCTAATTACATTCGACGAATCGCCGAAGAGATCAAGACCCTCAACGAGATGAAAGTCGAAGTGGCGGTGGTGATTGGCGGTGGCAACATTTTCCGAGGTGCCGGCTTGGCCGAGGCGGGCATGGACCGCGGCACGGGTGATCACATCGGTATGCTAGCAACGGTCATCAACAGCTTGTCGTTGCAAGACTCTCTCGAGAACGTCGGCGTCTACTGCCGCGTGATGTCGGCCTTGCGTATCAACGATGTGTGCGAAGACTATATTCGTCGTCGTGCCATTCGCCACCTGCAAAAGGGTCGAGTGGTGGTGTTCGCTGCGGGTACCGGAAACCCGTATTTCACCACTGACTCCGCCGCCGCGTTGCGCGCTGTGGAGATTGGCGCCGACATCATGCTCAAAGCGACCAAGGTCGATGGCGTCTACGATTCCGACCCTTCCCGCAATCCCGATGCTGTCCGTTACGACAATGTCACTTACGACGAAGTAGTGACCAAGAAACTGGCTGTGATGGACACGACCGCAACCGTTATGTGTCGTGACCACAACATGCCAGTGTGTGTGTTTAATCTCAATGTCCCAGGTGACATGATTCGTGCCGTGGCCGGCGAGCCAGTTGGCACGATGGTAAAAGGAGGCTCGGTATGATCGACGAGATTCTAGAAGATGCAGAGCAACGCATGTCCAAAAGTGTGGCGGCGCTGCACAAAGAGTTCAGCCGCATTCGCACTGGACGCGCTCACGTGAGCTTGTTAGATGGTTTGACCGTCGAGTATTACGGTGCCGAGACACCGCTCAACCAGGTGGCTAATGTGGTTGTTGAAGATGCCCGAACGCTGGCGGTCAACCCTTGGGAAAAGGCCATGGTGGGTCCGATTGAAAAGGCTATTATCGACTCGGATTTAGGCCTCAACCCCAACACGGCTGGAATGTCGATTCGAATTCCGCTGCCGCCGCTGACTGAAGAGCGCCGTAAAGATTTAGTACGTGTGGTACGCGGTGAGGCCGAGACTGGCCGAGTCGCGATTCGCAATATTCGTCGTGACGCCAACAGTGATTTCAAGCAACTGGAAAAAGAAAAAGAGATCTCCGAAGATGAAGAGCGCGGGGCGCAGGATGCCGTGCAAAAACTGACTGACAAGTTCGTTGCTGAAGTGGAT
>JBMYWE010000067.1:0-9379 GCA_049607125.1 Granulosicoccaceae bacterium
GCGAGAAGAGCGCAGATGACGAACTCGCGTACCGTTCGGCCTTTCGAAATACGAGCGATGAACATGCCGACGAAGGGTGACCAGGCTATCCACCAGGCCCAATAAAAGGTGGTCCATCCGTGGAAGTAGCTGGTGTCTTCACGCCCAAAGGGGTTCGACAGGGCCGGCAGCATCACGATGTAGTCGACCATCACGTTAAAGTAGCGAGAAATAGCGGTGCCGACCCCGGTGACCAAAATGACAAAAAAGAACAGGCCAACCGCCATAATCATATTGATTTCTGACAGTCGCTTTACCCCTGCATCCATTCCCAATAGTACTGAACAAAGTGCTATGGCTGTGATGCCGATAATCAGCAATACAGTGACCGTATTGGACGGCTCGATGCCCGCGACTTCGTAGAGGCCTGCGGCCACCTGCTGTGCCCCAAGACCGAGTGAGGTAGTGAGGCCAAACAAGGTAGAAAACACGGCGAGAATGTCGATCATGTGGCCCCACCAACCCCATACTCTTTCACCCAAGATAGGGTAAAACGCTGAGCGAAGCGTTAGGGGCAAACCCAAGTTATAACAAAATATCGCCAGACTGAGTCCGACGGCAGCGTATACCGCCCAACCTTCTAGGCCCCAGTGATGGATGGTTCCGACAATGCCGATATATTCATTGCCCGGCTCATTGATGTCTATGCCGAGGGGTCTTGCAGCACCGTTTTCGGCAAAGTTGTAATACACAGGTTCAAGCACACCGAAAAATAGTAGCCCGATGCCAATGCCGGCGGCAAACATCATGGCTATCCAGCCTGCATAGGTATAGTCGGGCTTGGCTTCTTTGCCACCAATCCTGACCGAGCCAACGGGCAATACCACTAGGGCTAGGCAGAAAATGGTAATTGCGTCCACCGATAAAACCAAAAACCAGTCGAAGGTGCTGGTCAGCCAGGGTCTGAGCCAGCCAAAGAAGCTCGCGGAGGCTTCTTGATTGGCGAGAGAAATGAGAACAAAGGCGGCTATTAGCGTGCTTGAGATTAGGAATACGGGGTTGTGAATATCCAGCCCCATAGGGCGGATATTATCTTGCCCCATCTCGTACTCAGTGCTGAACTCAGTGTCTTTATTTGCGCTTTCAGGTGAGGTATCAGACATGGTGACTCACTCCATTTGAGGCAACGATTAATTACTCTCTACAGATTTCTGACGCTAGTCAAGGAATGGAGTGTTTTGAGTCGCTTTCAATAAATCAAAAGGCGCTATATACCTTAGTTTTATTTATTTTTGCGTTGTATTTAATAGTATAAGGTACTGAATGGTTAAACTATAAATATTGGCGAATATTTGAATGTGTAAAAATTTCGGGAAATTATGCAAGCACGGATATTCGGTTGATTGTAATTGTCAGCTTATTTGCGAGAGTCAATTGAGCGCAACTGAGACACAGGCTTTCAGGCGTTGAATGGTGCAACGGTGCTTGTTCTGACAGAATGAAATTGAAGGTCTACGGATCAAGATTTCTAGCGCTACCGCCGTGCATTCTGGTTAGAGTATCCAAAAGGTTTGGTTTGATGGTAGCTGTAAGCCAGTGGCCGGGTCAGGAACTGCGACATCACCGTAACGGCCCCGCTCAACAGAGAGAGTATCCGGAGCGTCGGCCCGAAAGAGCGTTCCCTCGGTCTTATGCCACAGCAGCCTGAGTGCTCAGACGGTCTGAGGCAGAGACATTGGGCCCAAGACTGTTCGCTCATTCTCTGCGAAGGTATGCAGTTTTTTGTCTGAGGTGGCGTTCTACTCTAGTTCACCGCCCTCGTCGGCGCCGTCTAGCTTGGCGTTGGCGGCAGCTTCTGCGGCTAAAACAGACATCGCAGCTGCACCCGCTGCTTGGGCCAGTGTGGGCTTGGCTGAATTGTCACTGGATTCCATTGCTCCTTCCAGCGCGGGGGTTTCCGGTAGAAGTACTCTGACTTCGCGGCGGGCAAAGTAGATACCTTGTTCTTCTAGTGCATCGCGCACAAGACGATAGGCCTCTCGTCTTAGTACCCATTGCTCACCAGGTTTAGAGGTGAATTTCATGCGCACAATCAAAGCGGAGTCATCGACCCGCATGACGCCTTGGGATTTGAGCGGCAGGATAAAGTTCTGGCCCCATTCTTCGTTCTCCAGCATTTTCTGCCCTGTTTTTTTTATGATTTTCCGAACCTTTTCTATGTCAGTCTCATACGGTAAGCGCAGCTCGAGTTTCATGGTCACCCAATCGCGGCTGAGGTTTCGCACCGTTTTTATCTCGCCGTAGGGGATGGTTTGTACAGCACCTAAATGGTGCCTTAGTTGCATTGATCGTAGTGATATTTGTTCGACCGTGCCTCGCAGGTTCTCTATCTCGATGTACTCGCCTCGGCGGAAGGCGTCGTCGATAAGAAAGAACATGCCGCTGAGGATGTCTTGAACGAGTTTCTGTGCACCAAAACCGATGGCAATACCTACAACCCCGGCACCGGCTAGCACAGGGGCGATAGATATGCCCATGGAGTGCAGTACCGAGAGGATTAAAAAAATGACGAAAACGACGTTAAGTATGGAGCGAATGAGAGGTAGCAAGGTTTCGGAGCGCGAGGCACCACCACCACCAGCGTCGCCTTCTAAGCTGGCGAGCGCCGTCTCTTCAACGGGTAGTTTGCGCTCGATATAGGCGCTGATGAGGGTCCAGACTATGTACACAAAGCATATAGTGATGAGTATGTCGATCAGTCGCCACAGACGATCAGTGCCCATCGTCATAGACACGAGGCCGCCAGTTTCGAACCCCCATGCGTAGAAGGCTGTCACAATGGCTGTGATTAAAGCCACCGCACGGAAGCCGGTCTGCACAACCTTTCTGAACACTTTGGCGCGTTGCTCAAAAAACGGGCTTTGCAGCCATTCGATGTGGCTGACATTTTTCAAAATGGCGAAGACCACCCGGTCGAGTATCGGGAACACTAACGTAACCCACCAGGCGATTGAGATGGAGCTGGCTGCATCTTGGTTGCCCATGAATGTATTGAACAACCAAGAACCCCAAATAGCGAACATCCAGGCAGTAAAAAGTGCTGGCCAGATTTGGATGAAAGTCTGCTTTGCAAAGCCTTGCTGTTGCACGATCTCTTGATGACTTTGATGTTCATCGGCGTCTAGAAACATACGGACAATCGCTTTTCTGAAAAACCATGCGGCACCGATTAACAGACCATTCAAGATCAGCGAATAGGGGATAATCAATCCGGTGGCGAGCAGTTTATCCATGTCGCTACGCATGAGGTAGGTGAGCGTGGCTCCTCCGAAATACATCATGGTGATGAATAACATCGACCAACGATAGACATTGGTGGCATCGCGACAGTCGAGGCTGACCATGCGTAGTTCTTTGTGATGAGGCGAAAAGACGTTGCGGCTGACGGTAGCGACAACGCGAAAAAGTATCAGCGCCTTGAGTACTTCAGTGTGTAGAATTTCGTAGAAGGGATTGCCGTAAAGGCTCATCAGTTCGCAAGCGTAGCTAGCCACAAAAAGCGCCATAAATCCAAGGATTTGAATCACCGAGCGCAGCAAAATGTATTTTATCTTTAGCGAGTAGGTTTTTTCTTGGCCGTCTACATATTGGTGTAGATGGCGCAGCAGCTTGCGCGTGGTCAAGTACTCCAGCGCCAAACCCAGTGCGCACGCCAGAGTAATGGTGAATACGACTCTTTGCCAGGAAAAGCTTTTATCGGCGTCTGTGGTTTGGGCAAAGGCGTCCTTGATGGCTTGGGGGAGTTGAGGTAATTTGTCTTTAAGCTCATGCAATCGAGATGCGAGACTATTGGCCATGCTGTCGCCTTGCCAGTCCTGCAACTGGCTCGCACCGTAGCCACTACCATCAATACCCGAAGGGTTGTCACTGTCCGTCGAGCTATTTGGTTCGCCTTCAAGCAATTTAATTAGCACCTGGCGTACTTGCGCCTCCGTAGGTGCAGGTACATTACTCTCTATGGTCGATGTTGCTGCCTCTTCAGCAAAAGCTATCAGAGGAGTAAATGATAGGGTCAGCACCAAAAGAGCGAATACTGCTAAAAGGCTTCTGCCGCTCTTGCGTACAGATAAGTATTTACTTGTTAGTTTTGCGTGAGGCATAGCTCTTTCTCGCTCAGGGACTTACTGTCCGTTGATGGCTTGACGTAGGCTTACAGCAGCACTGCGCATGCCATGCTTGCTCTGTACGTATTCAACTGTTTGCTTGCGATAGTTGCTTAAAATAGTAGGGTGTTCTAACAACCTTTGTAGGGCAAGCGCAAATTCTTGCGCATCACGTTTGTCAACCAGTTCCCCTGTTTGGCCGTGCTCTACAACGCTGGCTGTACCGCCTTCTCGCCCAGCTAAGACAGGTACCCCGCAGCTCTGGGCCTCGAGCAGGGCCATGCCTATAGCTTCGTTGACGGCTGGCCACACCATCAGGTCACAGCTGCCGACTAATTTGCGCAATTCATCTCGTTCCAATTTGCCTTGGAAAAAAACAGGAAGGCCAATAAATAAAGAGCGTGCTCGCTGGCGGGCGGTGCCGTCTCCAATGATATGCAGTTGAAATGGTTGCCCCACTTGCCACAGGGCGTGGGCCAAGAGGGCAAGACTGTGGAGCTTATCGCCGGGTCTGAGCATAGCGACGCTGACAAGTTTCGGGGGCGAGTTTTCTGGTGCCACCGTCTGTGCAGCCGGAGACCACTGTTTGTTTAGCGTGTCTAAATCTAGAAACGCAGGCAGACGATGCAGCCTCGCCCGTGGTGGCAGGATGGTCTTTAGAGCGGGTTCATCTTTTGGGTTGAGTACGGTGCATCCCGAGGCGAGTTGTAGCCCTCTGGCGAGTACCTGGTGATAAATACCCCAAGGGCCATGAGCACGTCGCGCCGCCCAGGAGGCCTCTGCAATCCAGTACGGGATTCGAAGCTGTTCGGCAATTAAGAAGCCAATGAGGTCTGGCGCTTTGTAATAGCTGTGATAGCAAAAAACTAAGTCTGGGCTATAGCCTTTTTTTCGCCACTGGCGCAGTTGTCGCTCTGCCAGGCGCTGGCCTAATCGCACCATGCGCCTTTGTCGACCGAGATCACCAATGGCGTCACGAGTTCTGAAGTTGCTGACCAATTCTACCTCGAACCCCGCCAACTGCAGCGCTTTGAATAGCAGTTGCGCCAGTAGGCGATCGCCCGAGGGCTGAGGGTGTTGAGGCGACTTGAGCGGGGCGCAAAAAGCGATTTTCTGCACACCTTTTTTGTCAATCATGGCGTTGCGGGTTCGCCAAAAAGTTCGACCAAATGGTCGATACCAGTGTGCATATCAAAAACAGTGCGAACTTTGTGTTGGCCCGCTCGGGCCAGGCGCAGTCGAAGTTCAGTGTTAGTGCTTAGGCGCGCTAGTTGTTGTGCCAATGCTTGTTCGTCACTCGGCTCAACCAAGATGCCAGTCTGTTCTGACTCGATGAGCTCGGGTATGCCCGAGATGTTGGTGGACAAGCAGCACAGACCCTGTGTTTGAGCTTCCATCAGAACATTGGGCAGACCATCGCGGTCGCCGTCGCCGGTGACGCGACTGGCGAGCACAAAGATATCGGCGTTGCGATAGGCGTCCAGTACGGCGGGTTGGGGCAAGGCGCCCATCCAATGGACGCGATCAGCGATGCCTAGGGCTTTGGCCTGAGCCTCTAGCTTTTGCAGCAGTGAGCCGCCACCAATATGATCAAAGCGCCAGTGTATTTCCGTAGGCAGTTTGGCAAGTGCCGCGAGTAGGTTGTCGTAGCCCTTTTTTTCAACGGCGCGGCCGACGCTCAAAATACGCACGGGATGTTTGGCGTCGCTGCCATCGGCAGGGTGACCTTTGCGCTCGGGCGCTACAGCAAAACGCTGGCTATCGATGCCATGGTAGACAAGATTGACCTTTTCCGGTTGGCTTGCCAGTGAGGATAGATGTTGTTGGTTGGCCTGCGTGCATGTGGCCAGCCACCGCATGGTGTCAAGCTTTTCTTCTAGTTCCCAGTCGGGAGAGGTCCATATATCTTTGGCGTGAGCAGAACAAGCCCAGGGCTTTTGGCAAAGAATGGCAGCGTACTGTGTCACCGAGGCAGGCGTGTGCATAAAGTGCGCGTAGAGTATGTCGGTGTCAGACTTGAGTTCTTTGGCCAGCACCATTGCTTGCCCAAAACGACGCACTCGGTTGCGGGTGCGGTCGCGTTTTAAATCACGCCAGAAATGTTTGACTGCCGGTTTGAAATCTCGCTTGAACATACAATGTAAGAGGCCCAACAGTACACGCTTGGGCTCTTGGTGTAGGTACTCGGGCAAATAGCGTACGGGGGCTTGAATGCGTTCGTGTACCGGGTGGCGGCTGGTATCTGTGGGGTGCCGCAAGGATACCAGCTCGATCACATAGCCTCGTTGCTCAAGGGCCAGAATCTCCTGGGCGATAAACGTCTCGGAAAGTCGTGGGTAGCCTTTGAGGACTAGCGTAATGTGTTTCGCCGCCTTTTGATCTTGCGCTGATCTGCTGCTCATGCTTTCAATGTCTCTTTGGCTTCAAGCCATTTTATCTTGGGATGCTCTGCTGTTTTGAACATAAACTCCCGTAAAAAATCCCAGCAACCACCATCGTGCGCTAAATGATGTGTCATCAAGCCCAGCGGCTCGGTGCTGTCGCTGTGGCCGAGCCTCCTGCTTGCCAGTTTTTGCGTGATCTCAGTAAGGCAGGCTTCGGTCCCAATAAATCGCCCCTCGCGCCAATCTATGATGTCTATGTGCACGTTCAGCTGAGGAAAGGGAGCAGGCTTTTTTGTTCGCAACCCGAGACCAGAGAGCGCCTTGTACCCGAGGTGACCTATGGCAGTCGTGGCGGCTTCGTCGTAGCGGTTCCACGGCGGGACAATAATGTCTACATAGCGTTCAGCGAAGGCCGCTACTAGTATATGACGCCCGCGCCCGAGCCTTGCCATCAGCTCGTCGGTGCTGAGTTCCCCTCCCAGCTCTATTTTTTTTTGACCTGGCAGGGCGTGGTTATGGTGATTGTAGCCGTGCTGTAGGATCCAGGTATTGGGACTTTTACCTATTAGGTCGGGGAGTGAACTCTCCAGAGATCCGGGTATAGAGGCGAGATGCAGTGGTACTTTCGAGCCTCCTTGCTGTAATTCGATGAGCTGACGCAGTGCCTGAGTGTCAGCCACGGCGTCATCGTCACGCCACCACAGTGGTGCTGGGTGTGACCATTGCGCCAGCTCCGCTTCAAATCGTTGCCAGCCAGGGCTCATGTGGTGCTCCGATCTGAGTCTAGCCATGCACTCATTTGGGCAAGGGCGTTTTGTGCGCCCTCGAGATCGAGCTTGAGATCGCTTGTTGTGGTGGATAGCGCCGTGTCCATCGCTTTAGCGAGCGAGTCAGGGTTGAGTTGATTGGCTCGAACGCCAATCACTCGGCCCCTTTGCTCTAAGAGTTCCGTCCGCTGAAGTTGCTCTGTTTCCCCGGTGCCTTCAAAGGGGATCATCACCGAGGCTATGCCCGACTGCAGTACATCCATTGCGGTATTGTAGCCAGCCATGGAGAGTGACAGTTGATGATGGCTCATGTGTTCGCACAGGTTTTCAAGGAAGGGGTATATATGCAAGCGATTACCCTCTGCGGCCTTGAGGTGTTGTTTGGTGGCTTCGTCAAGATGGGGCCCAGTGGTGATAGTCCAACGTGTGTCGTTACGGTATCCCTGCTTAAATAGTTCGAGAGCGGCTTGCATAATCTGTTTTCCGGCCGCACCGCCACCAGCGGACACCAAAATGCCCTCGCGCTCAGCTTTCGGCACTGGCATCAGCGGTGCCACATAGCCTGTGTAACTAAGCTTGTCTTCGAGCTGCTCCGCTAGTGGGAAGCTGTCTTGTAGGCTGACAAGTGACGGATCGCCGTGCACCCAGACCTTGTCGAAATATGCATTAACAATGGCTAGGCACTCTTGTTCGCGAATGGCCTTTCGCCGCTGCAGGATATCGCGCACCGAGGCCACGATTAGCGGACGTGGAAGCAAAGACCTGGCCCACTGCAGTAGAGGGTGTAGTTCGAAGCGCATGGCACGTCGCCCGAAGGGGTAGGTTTCAATCACTAGTGCGTCGGGCTTTGTTTGTTTTGCTAGGGCGAGTAACTCGTCGCAGCGCGCAGTTTTGTCTCGCTCGTTGAATTCGCTGCCGTCGGAGTGTACTAAGCCGCTGAAGCCTTGATCGGCGCTGCGAACAGGGGTGAGGTAGTGAAGTGTAGCCGCACCGAAATCGATGTGTTTTACGGGGGCTCCACCCAGTGCTATATGCACAATGTGATGCTTTGATAGGGCTTGCACTATAAGGGCGCAGCGCTGCATGTGTCCGATGCCGAGCAGATACTGGCAGTAGACCAAAATTGTTTTGCGGTTCATTGCGAGGTGCTGAGATCGTTGGACTCGGGGTTCTGTGTGGAAACGAGTTCGCCCACGCGGTCGATAATAGTGCTCAAGCCATTGAGCAAGTGTTCTTTGCCCGCGTGCGATGGCGGTTCTTGTTCGAGCAGTCTCTGAAGCGCCGCAATGACTGCGTCTGTGTCGTCTAGTTTGTCCGGGTGAAGTAGACTCACTAGACCTAGCGATGCCGCTTTTTCAGCACGTATGAGTTGCTCTAGTCGGGGTACAACGCGGGGGACGATAAGGGCGGGCTTGTCGAAGGAGAGCAATTCACAGAATGTGTTGTATCCGCCCATGGCAACCACGGCGCGCGCTTGTTTTATCAGAATTTCAAAGTTGGGGGTAAAGGTGATGGCTTCTACCTGCTTTAGCTCTGCGGCGCGCTGGAGCAAATCGTCTCGCACATTGAGCGGCATAAAGGGGCCGAGCACTAATAGTGCTGGTAGAGGCTGAGCTTGTTTTTCGTAGGCTTTCAACACGCTATCTATTAGCTCGACACCGTCTCCGCCACCCCCAGGTGTAACGAGTAAATAGGGCTCGTCGGGAATATCCAGCTCCGTTGTGTCTCCGTGCTCGGGCAACTCGCGCTGCAAGAAGCCTGTGTGTGTGCACTTGTCGTAGATTCTCTGCAGCTCGGTGTCTTCGGCGTCGAAGGCGCCTTTGATCGGGTTGCCCATCAACGGTGGGCCGTACACCCAGATTTCGTCGTATAGTTCTTGCAGCGTGGGCCGTACGTTCTTTCGCTCCCATTCCAATTTAAGTTGCTCTGGGTCGTCCATAACGTCGCGCAAACCCAGGATGCAACAAGTACTGGTCTGTCTTAGCATTTCCAGCGTGGCAAGTACTTCTCCCTTTAGCCCGCCCGGTTCTTTGTCCACCAGAAAAATATCGGGTTCAAACACTTTCGCTGTATGAAGGATAATCGA
>JBMYWE010000068.1:0-5239 GCA_049607125.1 Granulosicoccaceae bacterium
TAGTTGAAGTGCTGAGACGTTCAGACAAGTACAACCCCGTGTGTTTTATCGACTCCAAGCCTGCGCTACACGGTGTGGAAATTGATGGGCTGAGGGTGATCAATCCGGTCAGGTTGAGTATCGAGTGCAGACCTCAGGCCTACGATTTTGACAGAGTGCTTCTGGCGATTCCCTCCGCCTCTGAGCAGGAGCGACAACATATTGTTCAAGAGCTTACGGATATTGGGTTGAAGGTTAAGTCCGTACCCGGGCTAGACGAGCTTTTGATGGGCAAATCGTTGTCGACACTGCGTGATGTGTCGCCCGACGATGTATTGGGGCGTGATGCGGTCGCGCCTAAAGAAGATATGATGCGCGATTGTGTCGGTGACAAGGTCGTGCTTGTGACAGGCGCGGGAGGCTCTATTGGCTCGGAAATCTCGCGCCAATTGTCGCGACTAGGGCCGGCCAAGTTAGTGTTGTTGGATAACAGCGAGCCGAGCCTGTACCAGCTTGAGCAAGAATTCAGTAGAGAAAAGTCTGAATCATCGCCGTGTATTGAACCCGTATTGGGATCAGTACTGAATAAGGAGCTTATTCAGAAAGTGCTAAAGCAGCATGGGGTCCAGGTGGTTTTCCATGCGGCGGCATATAAGCACGTACCCATTGTCGAGGCTCACCCTTCTTCGGGGGCGAGAGTGAATGTGCTTGGTACTTTGAATGTCGCGGATCTGTCGATCGAGCACGGTGTTGAGCGCTTCGTGATGGTGTCGACTGACAAAGCGGTACGACCCACCAATGTGATGGGGGCGACAAAGCGAATGGCCGAGTTGCTGGTACAGCATCGGGCCGGTACAAGCAGTGAAACCAAATTATGTATGGTGCGTTTTGGCAATGTGCTCGGTTCTTCTGGTTCCGTTGTGCCCAAATTTTTAGCACAGATTGATGCGGGCGGCCCCGTAACGGTGACCCACCCCGAGGTGACACGTTATTTCATGACCATCCCCGAGGCCTCGCAGCTGGTAATACAAGCAGGTGCCATGGCAAAAGGCGGAGAGGTTTATGTGCTTGATATGGGAGAGCCAAAAAAGATTACCGATCTCGCTAGGCAGCTCATTTCTTTACGAGGACTGAGTATTCGAGACGAAGACAACCCAAATGGGGAAATTGAGCTTCGGTTTACCGGTCTGCGCCCAGGTGAAAAACTCTACGAAGAGCTCTTGATTGACGGCGAAAATATAGAAGCAACAGAGCATCAGAAAATTTCCCGCGCAAACGAAAAAACGCTGTCGCCGGATTCTGTGAAATTGTCGATAGAGCAATTCAAACGTGCCTGTCAGGACCAGCAAGATAACTCCGTGGTCAACTTGCTGCGAAAATACGTGGAAGAATACGCCCCTGCGGAGCACTCTAATCACCAGAGTTCTTAGTGTCTCGGTGGTTTGTAGCTAGAAAGTCTTCACGGCGAATAACGTATTTTTCTAGTTTGTCGTAGAGAGTTTTCCGCGCGATTCCCAATGCGGTGTATGTCTTTTTTATATCACCTTGTTGTCCTTCAAGTTCACTCTCAATTATTTTTTTTTCGAAAAGTGAAACGCGCTCCGGTAGCGAGAGCTGCGGCTCATCACTTTCGCTGGGCATCTTGCTTATCTCGTTGTGGCGTTCGTCGTGTTCAGCCAACCAAGAGTCGCAAATTCCTTTTAGTTCCCGCGTGTTATCTGGCCAATCGCGCGTCATGAGCTCTGCTAGATAAGCACTTCTGACCATCGGTACAGGTCTTTGCAATATACGACTGGCTTTCTGCAAAAAGTGCTTAAACAAAACAGGGATATCTTCCGCTCTGGAAGCGAGGTCGGGTACTTCGATAGTTTTGCGGGTGAGCTCGTAGAATAACCAAGATGGCACGCCTTTCGCCGACTTGTCACCCAGTGCGGGAAAGCGCCTAGCCGTTGCTATGAGCTGAATTGACAACGCAGAATCAGAGCGAAGCAGTTCATTCAGCTCCAATAAGGCGTCATAGTCTGCCCTTTCTATGTGTTTCAGAATTAAGGTGCCAGATTTGCAGTTATTTATTGTGTTCCGCCAATCTGTCGAGCTATCGAGGATGTTGCAATCGATGATTTCAAGGTGGCCTGATAGTGAGCGGTTTTTGTGTAGAGTTATCGCAGCGAGTGTTTTTCCACAGCCACGCTCTCCGATGAGAGTCAAGGGCTCGGAGTTTCTGGCTGCCACGCTAATCTGCTCTCGCAGGCGCTGAGCCGCTAGGCTGCTGCCTATCCAGGTTGAGTCCGCTTGCTCGCTTAGCGCGGTCGACAAGCGGCGGTTTTCCAGCACCAGTTGGCGGTGAGCCAGTGCCCGTCTCGTGCAATCGCATAGGCGACCCGCGTGGAAGGGTTTCTCCAGAAAATCATAAGCTCCTTTGCGCAGGGCTTGTACTGCGTCCGCTATATCTGCGTGGCCACTAATTAAAATTAATGGTAGGTCTTCATCTACGCGTTGAATTTTTTGCATGAGTTCGATGCCATCAATCTTGGGCATGCGAAGGTCGGTGATAACCACTCCAGGCCAGCTTCGATCAATAAGGCGTAACGCTTCGGCGGGCTGTTCATGTGCCACGACATCGAAGCCTGCGAGCTCAAGAGTTTGTGCTGTAGAGGCAAGGACGTGAGGGTCATCGTCGACCAGTAAAATCTTTTCCAGGTTATTCATTGTCTAGTTCAATAGGTAAGCTCAGGCAAAAGCAGGCGCCACCGGCAGAATTGTTACTGGCTAGGAGTGTCCCGTTCAAACTGGTGGCAATCGACTGAGAGATGGATAACCCCAGACCCAAGCCTTCGCTTTTACCTTTGGTGGTGAAAAATGGTTCAAAGATAGACTCTAGCCTCGATGGTTCGATGCCGTTTCCACTGTCGCAGATCGAAATTGCTAATAATTCGTCTCGTTGCTCTGTCAAGATGTCAATGGCTCGCAACTCTTTATCTGAAACGGCGTCACAAGCATTGATCAGGAGGTTGACTAAAATCTGCTCTAGTCGAATTTGTTGGGTGGATATTTTATAGCGCCTGTTGGCGTTGTTCGTCACTTGAACATGATGTTGTTCGATCTTTGGCTTAACAATCGCGAGCGCATTCTCAACAGCTTCATGCACGTTCACCGTTTGTAGTGCGTCCTCGCCTTTTCCGGCGTGGTTGCGAAGCTGGTTGCTTATCTCCGACATGCGTTTTGTCAGGCTGTCTATCGCCTGCAAATTTTTAGAAACCTGCTGGTAGTTCTTCTGGTCGATAAATATTTGCGCGTTGTTTGAGTAGGAAGAAATGGCCGTTATTGGCTGATTCAGCTCATGGGTGATAGCGGTGGAGAGCTCCCCAATGGTTGCTAAGCGATTGCTGTGCAGAAGCTTCTCTTGCGCTGCCTTGAGCTCTGAGAAGGCGAGTTGTTTTTGTTCGGCTTCTCGCTTTAATTGATGATTGGCAGCAGTCAAGTCTGTTGTTCTGGAAGCCACTTTTTCTTCAAGTGACAGTTTTGCCTGCTCTAGCAGTTGCCAATTGCGTCTCCTCTGAACAAAGTAGAGTAGCAAAGCGGTGACAAGCGCAAGCGAGATAGCAACGCTAATGGTGTCACGCCAGGTGGCGACTCTGGCCGCCTTGGTATCAGCCAAGGTGTGCAGCCACCAGCCTGATTGAGCTATTGGGTGTTTTAAATGCAGGAACTCTCGGTCCGTGGATTCGGCTCTGATTTGGGCTAGCCTATGCCCGTTAAATGCTCGATAGCTTAGGCCCCGAACCGTGTCTAGTGCCTCACTGTGATATTGCCGACTATTGCGAAGTTCCTCTCTGGCCATGGGCGATAGAGGGGATAAGCTTTTAAAAACCCATTCAGCCTTGTTGCCCGAGAACACCACTTCGTGTTGGTCAGTTAAAAGCGCTATGGGGTTTTTGTCTTGCCAGTTGTCTTCGAGCTGTTCTAGGCCGACTTTCACCACGATGGCGCCTATCGGGTGTGCTGAGTCGTCTGTTTTTATGGGTGATGAGAAGTAATAACCACGCTTGCCACTGGTGGTCCCAAGCGCAAAATAGCGGCCACTGTCGCCACGAATGGCAAATCGATAATAGGGCCTAAAGCTGAAATTCTTGCCGACAAATGAATTGACCTCGGCGTGATTTGAGCTTGCGATTGTCAGGCCCTTGTTATCCATGGCGTAGATGGTCAGGGTGCCAGCTTGATCGTTGGCTACCTCCAGCTCATATGAAAGCTGACGCACTGATTGTTCAGTGGCTTGGGCAAGAGTTTTTATTACCGCAGGTCTGGTCGCGATAACTCTTGGCAAATAGCTGTACCGGTTGACGGTGCTTTCAATATTCGCGCGGAATAAGTCGGCAGTGCGCTCGGTTTGCTGGCTGAGCGAGTTGAGCGCGCGATCGAATGCCAGCTTGTAGGTTAGGCCGAGCAGTGCCGCGCAGCACAAAATATAGGCAGCGATGGCCAGCCACGGCTTTATTGGGCCGAGAGCCTTCAAATGGCCTTGGCAGCAAGCACCAAAACACGGCCATCAGTGCATTGCAGGTCACTTTTGGGTGGGCGGTCGACTCTTATCCATTGCTCTGCGCTGAGGTTAAATTCGAGTTCATCCAAGATGCAGTGCATGCGCTCCCCGTCAAGGCCAAATAGGATCAGCAAATCGGCGTCTATGCCTTGCATGTTTTCTTCGTCCCCCAAGACAAATGCACTGGTTGTGTATTGCCCGGCGTCTACGACGATATCGAGTAATCTCACCGGGCCTTCGATCAACTCGACTTCGTTGTTGCCCTCGAGTTTCATGTGGCCGCTTGCGCCGCGTTCAAGAAGCTCAGTGCGCTCGTCGGCGTCGTGCATCACCAACAAACCCTCACCCTCCAACAGGGCAATATGGCGGCTATGCCCCGCGAGCTGGGGCATTGCGCCAGAGCTTGTGATGGAGAGCTCGCCGAAGCGCCACTCGGGTATTTGGGCGTTTTCGTCGCTGCAGGCGTAAATGGTTGCAGTGGCAATGTGGCCAGGCCAGCGGTGTTGGCGCTCGGCGGTTGGGTCTATGAGGGTGACTTGGGTGTCCACAGTGGTTTCCGGTGGCGTGTTGCCGTGTTAGTTCAATACCCCATTATGCCGCAACCGGTCCTCGGGCCAAACTAAAAAGGGTTTAAGCGTAGCGGGCTGGCGATGCGAACGAAGAGCCTAGCCCGACTGCACGGTGGCGGGCGCAGTGTCTATGCTTGGTGTGTGGCAC
>JBMYWE010000068.1:5249-9358 GCA_049607125.1 Granulosicoccaceae bacterium
AAGTAACGGGAACCATGCAACAGACAGAATCCGACCTCACTAGGGGTGTGTTGTTCACTGATCACTACCAATTGACCATGTCGCAGCTCTACTTTCGGGAGGGCTTGCACGAGAAGCGTGTGCGTTTTGATCATTACTTCAGGGAATACCCAGACTACGGCACGCACCAGGCGGGCTATTGCATCAATGCGGGTATGGGTTCCTTGCAAGAGTGGATGAACTCGGTGAGCTTCGATCGGCAAGTGCTCGACGTGCTCGCTCAGCAGCGCGACGTCGATGGCAAGGCGCTTTTTGATGATGGCTTTCTGCAGTATCTGCACCAGATGGGTGGCTTTGAAGGCTTGTCGATTACGGCGATACCCGAGGGGCGTGTGGTGCATCCGCACGAGTCACTGACCGTTGTGGAAGGTCCTTTGATCAAGGCGCAGTTGCTCGAAACGGTGCTACTGGCCACGCTGAACTACCAGACGTTGATCGCCACCCGCGCTGCGCGCATTAAATTTAGCGGGCGAGACCAGTTGATGCTGGACTTTGGCATGCGAAGAGGCCATGCCTTTGGTGCCAATGCTGGCACGCGCGCAGCCTTGATCGGTGGGGCAGACTACAGCTCAAATGTGGGTGTCAGTCAGCAGATGGGTCTGCCGGCACGAGGCACGCATGCGCACAGCATGGTGCAGGTGTATATGGCCCTAGGCATGGGCGAATTTGACGCTTTTAGAGCCTATGCAAAAGCCTACCCCAACCAGTGTCTGCTCTTGGTGGATACCGTCGATACCCTGGGTTCAGGCGTGCCCAATGCCATTCGCGTTTTTGAGGAATTGCGAGCTAGCGGGTATGAGCCTGTGGGGGTGCGCCTCGATTCGGGGGATTTAGCTTATCTCAGTATTCAGGTGGCTAATCTGCTTGACGCCGCCGGTTTTTCACAGGCGGGCATAGCTCTGTCGAACAACCTGGATGAAATATCTATCTGGCAAATCGTGACACAGATTCAGCATGAGGCCGGGCGCTATGGGCAGGATGCTTCTAAGTTGCTCAAGCGCCTGAGCTTTGGGGTGGGCACGCGTTTGATGACCTCGGAGGGAGCTTCTGCCCTAGGCGGTGTTTATAAACTGGTGGCGGTAGAGGATGGTTCGCAGTGGAAGTCAGCGATCAAGCTCTCTGAGTCTGCGGTCAAAACCCCAAGCCCAGGTCAGAAGCGTGTATATCGGCTCTATGATAGTCAAGGCAGCGCGAGTGTTGATGTCATTGCAGAACAGGATGAGGGCTTTGATGGCCGAGAAGCTAATCAATTGTTTCACCCCACTCATCCGGGTTCTTCTCGGCGGGTAAAGGCAGGGGAAATGGTCGAGCAGGAAGAGTTGCTGCAACCCGTGGCTGAGTCCAGTCTGCCGCCAGGTGAGGCCTTGCAGCAAATGCGTGAACGGCGAGATAAAGATATTTCTCGGCTGCACCCGGGGGTTCTTCGATTAGTTAATCCGCACATTTATCATGTCTCTCTGAGCGAATCGTTGCACCAGAGCAAGCAGCGCTTGGTGGAGGATTTAAAGCGCGGTCGCGATGAAAGATAGTGGGCTTATCAAGGGGTTATTCAAGGCGGCGAGCGTCTGCTCTGTAGAGGCTCTCAGTCTTGACGGCGAGCTCTAAGGGCGGCGAGGCAGCGTTTTACCGAAGCGAAGGCAATGTCGGAGTCGTCGAGTTCAGAGGGCTTGCACCACTCAATGCCGGCCAGCTCGTCGCTATCGTGCCAAGTGGGTCGGCTGTTTAACTCGGCTTCAAAAACCAGGTCGACAATAGAGTAATCAATGCTGCCGAACAGGTAGCGATTGGGGTAGGAGCCCACGTAGGAGAATGTGTCCAGCGGTAGTTTGAGTTCTTCCATCAACTCGCGCTGCAAGGCCTCTTCGGCGGATTCATCAGGGTCGACAAAGCCCCCCGGTAAATCCAGCAAGCCCTTGGCCGGATCGCGGCCCCGGCGCACCATCAGTAGCTCGCCGTTGTGCCAAAGCAAGCCTGCAGCAGCGGCTGCAGGGTTGCCAAAGAAGACCCATCCACACTGCTGACAGCGGTGCTCTTTTTGCCCGTCGAAGCTGAGCTCCGAGGAGCCGCAGCCGCCGCAGTAGTGTAGTTGTCTCATCAGCCTCGACCGGCGCGCTTGCGCTCGTTTTCGGTCAATAGCTTCTTGCGTACGCGAATCGCGTCGGGCGTCACTTCGACCAGCTCGTCGTCGTCGATGAACTCAAGCGCTTGCTCCAAGGTGAAGCGAATGGGCGGCACGAGGATGAGGTTTTCGTCAGTGCCCGCTGCACGGATGTTGTTCAGCTGCTTGGCTTTCAATGCATTGACAACCAAATCATTGTCGCGGGTGTGAATGCCGATGATCATGCCTTCGTACACCTCTTCTGCGTGGCCGATCATCATCTTGCCGCGATCTTGCAGGTTAAAGATGGCGAAGGCCAGTGCTTTACCTTGGCTGTTGGAGATCAGCACGCCGTTGTTGCGCTGGCCAATCTTGGCGCCAACCAGTGGGCCGTAATGATCGAAGACGTTGTACAGCAAGCCCGTGCCCGAGGTGAGTGTTAGAAACTCGGTGCGGAAACCGATCAATCCGCGCGCAGGAATGATGAAGTCCAAGCGAACTCGGCCTGCGCCGTCTGGCGTCATGTTTTTAAGATCGGCGCGTCGTTGGCCCAAGCGCTCCATGACTGAGCCCTGATGGGTCTCTTCCACGTCGACGGTCAGTTGCTCGTAGGGCTCGCACTTTTCACCGTCGATCTCTTGCACGATGACGGTCGGGCGGCCAACGGCCAGCTCGTAGCCTTCGCGACGCATGGTCTCGATCAAGACTGACAGATGCAGTTCACCACGGCCGGAGACTCGGTACTGCTCTGAGCCATCGATTTGTTCCACGCGCAGGGCGACGTTGTGCTTGAGCTCTTGTTGCAAGCGCTCCCAGATTTGACGGCTGGTGACGTACTTGCCCGAACGACCGGAGAAGGGTGAGGTGTTCGGTTGGAACACCATGCTGATGGTGGGCTCGTCGACGGTTAGCGCCGGTAGCTTTTCGACTGTCTCTGGGTGGCAGATGGTGTCGGAGATAGACAGGGGGTCTAGGCCGGTGATGGCGACGATGTCGCCAGCGCTGGCTTGCTCAACTGGAATGCGATCCAAGCCCATAAAACCGTAGGCTTGCAGCACTTTGCCACTACGAACCTTATCTTCGGTGTCGATAATTTTAACTGGTGCATTGCTGCCGATAGAGCCACGCTTGATGCGGCCAATGCCAATCACCCCAAGGTAGCTGTTGTAATCCAGCGTGGAGATCTGCATCTGGAAGGGCCCGTCCATGTCCACGTCGGGGTGGGACACCTGGTCGACGATGGTTTGGAAAAGCGGTGTCATATCGCCATCGCGCACGGTGTCTTCCATGCCCGCGTAGCCGTTCAGAGCCGAGGCGTAGACAATCGGGAAGTCCAGCTGCTCGTCGGTCGCGCCGAGGCGGTCAAATAGATCAAAAGTTTGATCCATCACCCAGTCGGGGCGAGCGCCATCACGGTCGATTTTGTTGATAACAACAATCGGTTTAAAGCCCATAGCAAAGGCTTTTTGAGTGACGAAGCGAGTTTGAGGCATAGGGCCGTCAACAGCATCAACCAACAGCAGCACAGAGTCCACCATCGACAACACGCGCTCTACCTCACCGCCGAAGTCGGCGTGGCCGGGGGTGTCGACGATATTGATGCGGTACTCGCCCCAAGTGATCGCGGTGTTCTTGGACAAGATGGTGATACCGCGCTCTTTCTCCAGCGCGTTGGAATCCATCACGCGCGATTCGGCTTCTTTGCGGTTATCTAGGGTGCCAGATTGCTGTAGCAATTGGTCGACTAGGGTTGTTTTTCCATGATCGACGTGCGCGATGATGGCGATGTTTCGGAGCTTTTCGATCACGGGGTGTGGTCTCGTTAGGCAAACGAGCCATTTTAGCTTGTTATGCGGGGCTTGTGGGTTAATTTACGGCCCGATTTTAACTTTTACGCCCCCTTATAGAACGTTTCTAAGGGAAATTTCTAGAGTGTGGATAAAATTGGGAGAGTATTACTGGACGAACTAGC
>JBMYWE010000069.1:0-9314 GCA_049607125.1 Granulosicoccaceae bacterium
GTTTTTCACCCGCTTCTTGGTTGAGATCAAACAGAACGACTTTACAACCTTGGCTCGAGAAATACTCTGCTGTAGCCGCGCCCAAACCGCTTGCCCCGCCGGTCACTATCGCAGTATTGTTATTCAGGTTCATTGGAACCTCCTGTGTTTAGCGGCTGAGGCCGCGGCTGATGATAAGTTTTTGAATGTCAGATGTGCCTTCGTAGATCTGACACACGCGCACGTCGCGGTAGATGCGTTCCACCGGAAAATCTGCCAAATAGCCATAGCCTCCCAGCGTTTGAATAGCGGCTGAGCAGACTTTCTCGGCGGTTTCAGAGGCCACCAGTTTGGCCATACAAGCCTGGTCTAGGCACGGCTCACCGGCATCCTTTAAAGCAGCTGCGTGCAGAGTGAGCTGTCGCGCTGCTTCCAGTTTGGCCTGCATTTCAGCTAGGCGGAAAGCCACTGCTTGGTGCTCTATAATTGGCAGCCCCATAGACTCGCGCTCCTGCGCGTAGTTGATAGCGTAGTCGAGAGCTGCCCGCGCCATGCCGACACTTTGCGAGGCAATGCCGATTCGGCCTGTCTCCAAATTGCCCAGCGCAATGCGATAACCTTGGCCTTCCTCGCCGAGTAGGGCGGAAGCCGGTACGCGCATGTTGTCAAAACTCAGGGCACAGGTGTCAGAGCTGGCTTGACCCAGTTTTTCTTCTGTCTTGGTGACTTTAAAACCTGGATTGTCTGTGTGGACAATAAAAGCTGAAATGCCCCGTTTACCAATGCTGGGGTCGGTGACAGCGAATATCAGAGCGCATCCACCAATTCTGCCCGAGGTGATAAATTGTTTACTGCCTTTGATCACATACTCGTCACCTTCGCGTGTGGCCCGTGTGCGAATGGCAGAGGCGTCAGAGCCGGCATGAGATTCGGTGAGGCAAAAGGCGCCAATCATTTCGCCGCGCGCCATGGGTGCAAGAAACTCTGCTTTTTGCGCGTCGCTGCCTTGCTGACTGAGAGCTGCACACATGGGGGCATTGTTGACACTCATGATGGTTGATAGTCCACCGTCACCGGCAGCGACTTCCATGAGAGCGAGAGCGTAGCTGACATAGTCGGCACCGGCACCGTCCCACTCTGGGCTGGTTGTCATGCCGAGCAGGCCCAGTTGGCCCATTTCCGTCAATACTTCACGCGGCACAGCCTTATCTTTGGCCCATTGTTCAGCCTGAGGCGCAATACGATCGCGCACAAACTGCCTCACAGAATCCTGCATCAATCGTTGCTCTTCGTTCAACAACACGGTGGTCTCCTGGCCTGGGGTGGGTGGTTTGGTGTCTCGTCAGGGCTTAAGGCTAAGTGATTTTAACGTTTACGTAAACGTCAACGTGCACTTGAGAGCGAGATTGCCTTTAAAAAGGCAATAAAGTGCAGGCTTACGACGTGCCAAATGTAAAGGAAGCGGCCTAGTATCTATTATATGATTGCTTCGCCGTTACAAGTGTTTGATAAAAGGTGTATGTACCCTTGGTGAATACCGAAGAGAGAAAAGCGAAACCACATATTGGCCGTCTGCTAATGGGGATGGGCAGTGTCTTGTTGGGCTTACTTTTTGTCCCCCTGCCAATACCCCTCGGCTGGTTTTTCTTGTTGGTAGGTACTGCGCTGATAGCCTTAGAAATTGCCTGGGTAGGGCATTTGGTGCGCTGGTTCCGTGCGCGCTGGGGCTGGGGAGATCGTCGTTTGCGCCAGCTGCACGCAATCTCCCCTGATCTCGTAAAAAACTTCCTAGAGCACACTGACCCGCATATCTAGGCGGGTGGGAGTACCGGCCATCTTGAGATAAGCTAGCTTATTCTGCCAGGGTGCTCAAAAAGCTCGCCAGCTGCGCGAGTTCATCTGCAGTGAGCTCCAGTGGGCGCAGTTCATGTCCGCCACTCATTTGCTTGTCGGGCGGTTGATTATAGTGCGCAAGGACTTGCTCAAGCGTTGCTCGGCTACCGTCGTGAAAATAGGGGGCCGTGGCGCTGACGTTACGCAAACTCGGTGTTTTGAAAGCTCCTTCTAGCGGAACGTGAGCATCTTGTTGTAGAAAGCGAAGTTCAGTGCACTGCTCGGGTTTTGCATCGCTATAAGGGCCGAGGCAGTTGAATTCATCGATCAGCACCGCTTGCAGGCCAAAAACTCGGCCAAAATCTAAGTGCTTGCCACTGAAGTTTCCCGTGCCGATATTGTGAAAATCACCGTTGCTGAAGGTCGGTCCGTTGTGACATTGGAGGCATTGTGTCTTGCTTGCATCGATAAATAGTCGGGCGCCCGCTTTTTCTTCGGCGTTGAGTAGTGTGCTATCGGTTTTGCCCTGTGCCAGTGCCGTCAGGTATCGATCAAATCGGCTAGGGGCGTATTGTAACGTGCGTTCGTAGGCGCCGATTGCCTTGCCGAGGTTAGCGTACACTTGATTAACACTGCGTTGCTGTGGTCGCGCTAGCGAGTGCCAGCTCTCCTTGCCCGCCTTGCTGGCGTATGGACCCGCGTGTTTCGGTAACTTACTCACGTCTAGATCTCGCGGGAAGTCGCCAAAGATTTCGCGGTAGTTATTACTCATTTCAGGGTCGTTCACTATTTGCTTGATCACGGTAGTGCGGCTGCTGCCCATTTCGTCGGGCGCTTCAAATGGAATTAAGGCTTGAGACCAGAGTGAGTCACGTCGTCCATCCCAGTAAAACCATCGTTGATACGCTGCACCAACCACCGTCATGGTGTTGCGACCAGTGGCGTTGACACCAACGCCGCGAGGCTTGGCATCGGTAAAATACAGTTCCGGGTCGTGGCAGCTGGCGCACGACAATTCGCCGTTTGCACTCAGGCGCTTGTCAAAAAAAAGCCGCTCACCAAAGCGCGCCGCCTCCTCGTTGTCTGCATAGGCGTTAGAGGGTTGAGGGGGGTTAGGTCCCAGGTTCGAGAGGCTGAAGCTTTGCAGCACGCGCAACTCTCTGTCTGTCCAAGGAGTAAATTCTGCCCATGCCGGGCTAAGGAGTAAAAGACTTAGTGAAACAGCCGCAAGAGTTTTCATCAGTAATCTATCTCAAAGTCAAAATCAGCGATGTCGCGTTGACCACCTAGCTCTACTCCAATCAATAAAGTCCACTCGCCCGCCATATTTAAACGCATGCCCTCGATCAGATAGCGACCTTCACCCAAGTGTTGTGTTATCTGTGGTTTCGTCGGCAAGCCGTGACCGTGTGCCCGCATGCCGCCGTCAATAAGAACGCGCGCATTTGTCACCGGTCTGTCGAATTTGTCGGTGATCGTCACAACCCAGGACTGTAGGGTGTTAATACGTACGTGGCCGTCCTGTGGCCCTAGGCTAATCGTAAACTGACCGTTGCGCGATACAGAACTCCAGGGTGGAGGCTCTGAGGTGGCTGCTACCGCGTTGCCGAGCAGACAGAGCACCAGCGTGATCGCACTTACCAATAAATTGTAGTGCTGTTTAGCGTTGGTTTTCATGTGAGTCTCTTTGACTAAAATATAAAAATCAATTTGAATTACAATGGCTTAGGTGCCAGTAGATTTTTCGACATTGCCCTTGGTTGAGCAATTTGCGCGCCGATATGGCTACCGAATTTAGCCAGCAAATTTCCGCACCGACACGTTTATGCAGCCTTTGAGTGTTACAGAAAGTGGCTCGACTGCCGTCAATTGAGTTGCCGGTATGAAGCGCTCGCCAAGCGCTGAAGCCGAGCGGCAGCTTCGCTGCCTACGGTTCACAATAATGATTAAGGCATTTTTAAGGATGAAATCGAACGCTTCAATTCTCCGAGTGTACGACTTGGCCTCAATGCGCGGATGGAGGACCATTCGTCTCGATCGCAAGGCTCCGACTAGTTCAGAGAAATCTAAGCGCTTCGTCCCTGCGCAATCGGCGTTGCCAAAGGCCGCGTAAAAGCCTTAAAAGGTTCCGACCGAATAGCGGTACACTCCGTTAGAGTTTAATCGATTGGGGTGTGTATGCGTGACTTCCAAAGAGCAGGGCGATCACCTGTTCATGCGCCAAACGGTATGGCGTGTACTTCACATCCTCTGGCCAGTCAGGCTGCTATTGATATCCTCAAAGCGGGTGGTAATGCCCTAGATGGGGCTATTGCAGCTGCCGCTGTGCAGGGGGTAGTCGAGCCGGGGTCCACGGGCATAGGTGGTGATTGTTTTTGTCTCTACGCTGCTAGAGGCAGAGCTGCGCCAATTGCCTTTAATGGTTCGGGCAAGGCGCCTCAAGCCGCCACTGCACACTGGTATGCAGAGCAGGGCATTTCTAGAATTGAGCAACATTCTCCCCACGCGGTCACTACTCCCGGGGCTGTGGATGCATGGGTGCAGCTCAATCGAGATCATGGCGCACTGCCTTTAGCCGCGATTTTAGAGCCCGCTATCCGCTATGCACGGGAGGGGTTTCCCGTATCGTCGCGAGTGCACTTTGACTGGAGCACTGCGGTCCAATTGCTAGCACAAGAGCCCCACGTTTCTGACGTCTATTTGGTTGATGGTCGTGCTCCAGCCATCGGTCAAATGCACCGTTTTCCAGAGATGGCGGATGCTTTGGAGCTGATTGCTCGCGAGGGTCGTGTTGGATTCTATGAAGGCGAGCTCGCCAGAGTGATGGCTGAGTATCTCGCTGCCAAGGGCGGTCTGCATAGTTTTGATGACTTTCGTTCTACCCATGGAGTGTATGTCGATCCCATCAGTGCGAATTACCTTGGTCGAGAGGTTTTTCAATGCCCACCTAATGGGCAAGGTGTGATCGCCTTGTTGCTATTAAATATAATGCAAGGGCAGGCTCTAGGTGATGGGCCGCTGTCAGAGATGAGGGTGCACACGGAGTTAGAGGCCTGCCGCCTAGCTTATGCCGCGCGTAATGCTTATGTGGCAGATCCTGTATTTGCTGAGGTGCCACTTCCGCAATTGCTCAGTATTGGTTATGCGCGGCAACTGGCCTCTCAAATTGATCAGAATCGGGCGGTGGAGCCGCCTCGCGAGTGGCAATTGCCTCGCCACAATGACACCGTTTATATCAGCGTCGTGGACAAAGATCGTAATGTATGCAGTTTCATCAACACGCTTTTTCATGGTTTTGGCAGTGGTTTAATGGCGCCCAACTCGGGGGTATTGCTGCAAAATCGTGGACAAGGTTTTAGTTTGCAAGCGGGGCACCCCAACGAGATTGCTCCTGGCAAGCGACCTATGCACACCATCATTCCCGGCATGCTGGCAGAGGCAGGCAAAATTCAGATGAGTTACGGCGTAATGGGAGGGGAGTATCAAGCTTTCGGTCACATGCAGTTTCTCAGTCGCCATTTGGAGTTCGGCTTTGACCTCCAGGAGGCCATGGACCTTCCGAGATTTATGGTGGATCCCTTTACAGGTGAGGTGGAGGTGGAGTCGGGTGTATCAACTAGCCTATTTGAGGCGATGCAGGCACGTGGTCACCGCATCGTCCAAGCGTCAAGACCTATCGGTGGCTCTCAAGCTATATCCATCGACTGGGAGCAAGGCGTTTTGACAGGCGCCTCAGACCCGCGAAAAGATGGCTGTGCCATTGGTTACTGAGCTGTTTACAAGTATCAGCCGAGTATCATACTTGCAAAATAGTAAACATGCTGGCCGGTGGTTGAAACCGCGGCGGTTGCCCCTATTTAGTTAATAATAGCGTGAGCGCGGTAGATTCACATCTGCTGCTAAATGCCTAGCACTAAACCGACAACAGAGGTTATACCGATGGACGCTAAAAAATTTTTGGATGAACTGCTGGGCGCTGGCCAAGATTTAGGCCAGCGTGGCCGTGATTATGCTGAGCAAAAGTTCGACCTACCGGCCGAAGGGGCTGAGCGAGACGCCATGTTGTCGGGTATGGGTAAGGGGGCCGCCGTGGCGGGAGCATTGGCGCTATTGTTGGGCACCAAGTCTGGTCGAAAATTAGGCGGAAAAGCGGTCAAGCTCGGCAGTTTGGCTGCCCTTGGTGGAGTGGCCTACAAGGCCTACCAAAGCTGGCAAGAGCAAAATGCCGCACCAGCTGAGCCAGGTGTGGTGTCTGTAGATCGAGACACAGCGGATAACGCGGATCAACGCAGCTTGCGTTTACTGCGGGCCATGATCGCCGCAGCCAGGGCTGATGGCCATATCGACAGCGATGAACGCCGGCGTATCAATGAGCAAGTGCAGCAGCTGGGCTTGGATGCCTCGGCGGCAGAGTTTATTCAGGGTGAACTCGAGCGCCCCCTCAATCCTGCAGATATCGCCTTGGGTGTTTCGGGTGTTGAAGAGGCCGCTGAGATGTATTTGGCTTCTTTGACGGTATTGGATCTAGACAATCCAATGGAAGAGGCCTACATGCAGCACCTGGCTACTGCTTTGGGCCTACCCACTGACGTTGTCGCCGAGCTACATAAGCAACTGGATTTACAGCGGGCATAAGGGAGCGGTAGTTGTAGGCGCACAAACTATCTCGCACGCCATGAATGGTGTTCCTATGGGCCCTCAAACAGGCAAGTTTTCAATGCAAAATCACTGTTTGATGGCTCGGTCGCGTCACCCGCGGTCAGCTATAAACGGTCAACGGGCGTAAAAGATTAAATTTTATAAACGTTATAATGCCTGCTGCCGATGCACAGTGATGGTAGTCGGTATTTTATTGCGTCAATTGTTGTATCTAACCAGAAGACTTGCCTTTTACTGTCCAAATCCTCTTCGTTTTTTGTCACAATGGGGGGATTGACGCGTATCCAATCTAGCCGTTTAGAGATAGTTGACTGAAGCGATTGCCTTCATGTCGTGCAAAAATTCCGCTCCAGGGTTTCTCCGGAGCCCAAATTTTTGTTGACGGGCAGCTCGACAATCAATCGATGCGGCGTTTTTTGTAAACCCAGAGCGAGAGCTACTTCATGAACATACATGAGTACCAGGCGAAGCAACTGCTAAAGCAGTTTGGGGCCCCCGTGGCCGCTGGCGAGCCGATCCTGAGCAAGGACGATGTTGAGGCTGCAATTGCAGCACTTCCAGGCCCACTGTACGTGGTTAAGAGCCAGATCCACGCAGGTGGGCGCGGTAAAGGTAAATTCAAAGAGCTGCCCGAAGACGCCAAAGGCGGTGTTCGCCTAGCTTTCAACGAAGACGAAGTTCGTTCGCACGTTGAAGAGATGTTCGGTAACACGCTGGTGACCAAGCAAACCGGTCCAGCGGGTAAGCAAGTTAATCGTCTGTATCTAGAAGACGGTGCCGACATCGAGTCAGAGCTGTACCTGTCTATCCTAGTGAATCGTGAAACCGGCAAAGTGTCATTCGTCGCCTCTACTGAAGGCGGTATGGACATCGAAGCAGTCGCTGAAGAAACTCCGGAGAAAATTCACACCGTAGACGTGGATGTTGAAAAGGGCGTTGATGCTGATATCGCTGCAAAGCTTGTATCTGCTTTTGAGTTGACAGACACGGCTGCAGCAGAGGGCCCCGAGCTTTTCAAAAACCTCTACACCGCCTTTGTCGAAAAAGACATGAGCTTGTTAGAGGTTAATCCGCTGATTGTCATGAAGAATGGTTCACTGCGCGTACTGGATGCGAAAGTATCTTTTGACGGCAATGCCTTGTTCCGTCACCCCGACGTGATGGAGCTGCGCGACACCACCGAAGAAGATGCCAAAGAGATCGAAGCTTCCAAGCATGACTTGGCCTATGTTGCCCTCGACGGCAACATCGGCTGCATGGTTAACGGCGCTGGCTTGGCAATGGCCACTATGGACATCATCAAGCTCTACGGTGAAGAGCCTGCCAACTTTCTCGACGTGGGTGGCGGTGCAACCACAGAGAAAGTAACCGCAGCTTTCAAAATTATTACTGCTGATCCCAATGTCAAAGGCATTCTGGTCAACATATTCGGAGGCATCATGCGTTGTGATGTCATCGCCGAGGGCGTTGTGCAGGCGGTTAAAGATGTTGGCTTGCAAGTGCCATTGGTTGTTCGCCTAGAGGGCACCAAAGTAGCGGAAGGTAAGGCAATCATCGACGGCAGCGATGTCGACGTAGTCGCCGCAGACGATCTGGACGATGCCGCCCAGAAAATTGTTGCCGCCATCAAGGGAGCCGCCTAATGTCTATCTTGGTTGATAAGAATACAAAAGTCCTCGTTCAAGGTATGACCGGTAAGACCGGTACCTTTCACACCGAGCAAGCCTTGGCTTACCACGGCACGCAGATGGTCGGTGGTATTCACCCGAAAAAGGGTGGTAGCAATTGGACAGCCTCTAGTGGTCAAGAGCTGCCGATTTTCGCAAGCGTTGCTGAAGGCAAAGACGCCACTGGCGCCAATGCTTCTGTTATCTATGTGCCGCCTGCTGGCGCCGCCGCTGCGATTATCGAAGCGATCGATGCAGAGATCCCACTGATTACTTGTATCACCGAAGGTGTACCGGTATCAGATATGGTCAAGGTAAAGGCCCGCCTAGAAAACTCTAACTCTCGTTTGATTGGCCCCAACTGCCCCGGTGTGTTAACACCTGAACAGTGCAAGATCGGCATCATGCCTGGGTCTATTTTCAGCAAGGGTTCGGTGGGTGTTGTTTCTCGCTCCGGTACGCTGACCTATGAAGCGGTCTTCCAGACCACTAATGCAGGCCTGGGGCAAACCACCGCCGTGGGTATAGGTGGAGACCCAGTTAAGGGAACCGAATTCATCGATATGCTCGAAATGTTTCTCGCCGACGATGAAACTAAGTCGATTATCATGATCGGTGAAATTGGTGGCTCGGCCGAGGAAGACGCCGCGCAGTTTATCGCCGATGAAGCTAAGAAAGGCCGTGCCAAGCCAATGGCTGGTTTTATCGCCGGTCGTACAGCGCCTCCTGGGCGTACCATGGGCCATGCTGGTGCTGTGATTTCGGGTGGCAAAGGCGGAGCGGAAGACAAGATCGAAGCCATGCAAGCGGCTGGTATTGCCGTCTCCCCAAGCCCTGCGAAATTGGGTGAAACGCTGTTGAGCGCTTTGAAGGGCTAGATTTTAAGCCTTTCCCAACTAGCGATAAGAACGGCAGGCTCTTTTTGAGCCTGCCGTTTTTTTTGCTCGGCATTTGTTAGGATTTGCGTTCTTTCAGCTGGTGAGAACTTAATAGACCGAACCTTCTTTTGAAGCATGTGTAGGTTTTTTACCGTGTACATGAGTTTGTTTATATGCGCTTGTTTGAGGCGCAGCGTCATAGGCGAGTGGCTCAATACCTAAGCCGGATACTTCACCATTCGCACGAATTCTCCCTAGTTTTTTGATTCCCCGCCGGACTTATTTCGGGACACGCAGT
>JBMYWE010000070.1:0-9290 GCA_049607125.1 Granulosicoccaceae bacterium
ACCCATGCCGTAGACCGCCATGGTCATCACAGGCAAGGCAAAATTGGCAAAGGTAATCGCTTCAGTGGCCGACGTAGCCGAGCCCTTCATCCACTTTAAACCCACCGCAGATGAAGCAAATATAACGGTAAAAATAACGCCTGAAACATACTCGGGTGTTGCCGTGGTTGTAATCGCAACTGTCGATAGGCTGCGATCTAGCCGCGATCCCTCCCGCATCCCCGACAGCACCCCAATTAACAAAGCGGCGGGCACCATGGTAATCATGACCCAAAACATCAGTTTGCCGGTATAGCCCAGACGCTCACTGATGATGGGCAAGACATCTTTTTTAAATCGAGTGGATTCTCCCCAATCCCCCCGCATAAAACCACCGAGCCATTCACCGTAGCGCGTTAGTAGAGGTCGCCGGTAACCCTCGCGCTCTAGCCATGTCTCCACCTGCGCATCACTCATACGCATATTGTTTTGCTCTTTGGCGAGCTTCTCTAGGTTGGGCTCTAGATTGGTAAGAAAAAAGACGATAAAGGTGAGACATAGCGCGGTGAGCGCCATAACCCCCAAACGTTTTAAAGTGAATATGAGCATGCGGCTACTTCTCCATAGACACGGTGTTCACGCAAATCTGCATTGCGCTAAATCGGCTGGCTGAATGCGGGGGAAAGAGCAACAACCAGTCAACGGGAAGATAAAAAACGGGAGGCCGTATGCCTCCCGTACTGACAGTCGCGACTATTAAACGTCGAGCCAGATTTTTTCGTAGTGAATCTCGTAGGTTGGGTGCATCTCACCGCCTTTAACATGAGGTTTAAAATGGCGGAAAATTGAACGCCAGTAGGGCTGAATAATAACGCCCTCTTCCTGCATAATTTCTTGTAAGCGCTTCATAATCTTGCGGCGCTCGTCGGCGTCTGCAATAGAGAGCGCTTGCGACAAGAGCGCATCGAACTCTTCGTTGGCAAAACCCGCTTCGTTCCATGCCTCACCCGATCGATAGGCCAGCGCCAAAATTTGCACACCGAGTGGACGCATATTCCAGTTAGTTGTGGAGAAGGGATACTTTGTCCAGTCATTCCAAAAAGTTGAACCCGGCAAAATGGTGCGTTTGACCTTAATACCAGCATCGCGCAGTTGACCGGCAATAGCGTCCGTGGTGGCGCGGCGCCAATCGTCATCGATCGAATGCAGTTCGTGCTCGTAGTCTTCCATGCCGGCGTCTTTGAGCAACTCCATGGCTTTGTCTACGTCACGTTTGATCGGCGGCAACTCGTAATACTCTGGATGCAGTGGCGCCACGTGGTGGTTTTCTGCTGGCGTACCAAGACCTGCCACGCCCAGCTCTAACACCTCGGCATTGTCGACCGCCAGCGCTAGTGCACGACGAACGCGGGCGTCACCGTAGGGTACTTTACCGTCCACTTCTGCCACTTGGTTCGGACGACACACAATAGTTGAAGCAGTGACAGCCTCTGATTTGGTCAGGTCAATTGAATCGAAAATCTCGACGAACTCTCCGTTGGATTCCCAATTCATGTCGATCTCGTCGGCCTCGTAGGCGGCAACGAAAGCCGAGCTCTCGGTGCCGTAGTCGATAAATTCGACTTTATCGAGGTAGGCTTCGCCACCCCACCAAGCACCTGGGCCACGGTTTTTCATCACCGTCTTGACACCCACTTCATGTGACTCCACCTCAAACGGACCTGTTTTGATCAGGTCGCCTTCGGTGAGATCACCTCCGTCGTAGCTGCGATGCACAATCAACGCAGGATAGTCACACATGCCGGGAATGATAGAGATATCGGGAGCTGACAAACTAATTTTGACAGTCATGTCATCGACCCGGGTGAGCACCCCATCGGCGACCTTGCCGGAAGCTTCATCGATCAAGGAAGCCATACGACCAGCCATGGAGTTACCCTCGGCCGCTTTGTCACACCAACGTGTTAGATTAAAGATCACATCGTCGGCGTTGAAGTCGTCGCCATTGCTCCATTTGACACCAGGGCGGCATTTGAGCACGTATTCGGTGGCATCGCCGTTGACGTCCCATCCTTCCAACAAATAGGGCTCAAATGTGCCATCGGCGTTGTAGCGCACCAAGTTCTCTATCATGCCGCGCGCCACAGTTGCCATTTGGCTCCAGTCGAAAATGCGCGGATCAGGGATACGGCGAATTTCCATCTGCATTCGTAGAGTGCCGCCTTTCTTCGCATCGCCATGGCCATCAGCCTGCGCGACAGAAGGCGCCGCCAAACCCAACATACCGTAGGCTGTCGCTGTGGAAGCGCCAAACACGCTCGCAATGGCAAGAAACTCGCGACGGTTTACACCATCATTAGAGTTTTTGGCGGATTCCGCCATATCGAGAACCTGTTGCGGCATCGGCTCGCCGTTTCGCGTAAAAAATTTCATCTAAACCCTCCAGAAGAATGGAACTGCAGTGCAACTGCCGACTAGCGAAGCAGATTGCAAGGCACGGCAGAAAAAGGACATATAATTCATATTTCCCTGCCATGATCCCTTGCTAGCCAGCAACGCTGTGTTCTAAATGCGAACATTTATTGTCGCAGACACGACAAATATTAACCTTTACACAGACAAGAGCCTCAACTCTAACAGCAAGGACCACAAATATCTTCTTGATATATTTAATTTATTTTGCTAATCCAACGACAGAAAATATTAAGAACACTGAACGATCGAAGGGAGAGGAAAACTAAGCACCAATGTGCTCAATACTGCACAAATGCTCATGGCAAAGCATGAAATGCAGCAACTCGAATCAAGCACAACAGGTTTAGACAAAACGAAGAAATGGGTTCGGGACGCATCCTGCGAGACGCTCGCTCAGTTAGCACCTTACACTCGGGGCACTGTTGATTAACTAAGCTAGCTGGTATCGCTACGGGTGCATAACTCTAGCAAGCGCACCTCGCTGCTTGCTTCAGTAGGAAGCAAGCAATGCGGTACACGTAGATTAAATTTGGTTGAGGGGGATTTTTACGTAAGAGATGCCATTGTCTTCCGCCTCAGGCAGATGCCCCGCGCGCATATTGACCTGCACTGATGGCAACAACAATCGCGGCGCACCAAGGGTGGCGTCACGCTCGGAACGTAACTTGACAAACTCCTCCTCAGAAACCTCCTCAGAGCCCTGTGGATTTAATGCACGCTGCTTGCCCACCGTGGTTTCAAAAGCGTAGTCGTCTCTACCCGGCGCTTTGTAGTCGTGACACATAAACATGCGCGTCTCATCGGGGAGCTGATAGAGCTTGCGAATGGAATGCCACAGGTCATTGGCGCTGCCGCCCGGGAAATCACATCGCGCGGTGCCGAAATCGTGCATAAAAAGCGTATCGCCCACAAATAACGAATCACCGATCAAGTAGCTTATGCACGCAGGCGTGTGCCCAGGTGTGTGAATCGCCGTGGCCTGAATGCCACCGACACTGAAGGTATCTCCGTCTTGCCATAGCCTGTCAAACTGACTGCCATCTTGAGGAAAGTCAGGACCCGCATTAAACAATTTACCAAAAACCTCTTGCACGGTTTTGATCTCGGCACCGATAGCCATTTGACCGCCCAGCTGTTGACGAATATAGGGCGCCGCTGAGAGATGATCGGCGTGCACATGTGTCTCCAATATCCACTCGACCTTCAACTCCTGCTCGCGAACATAGGCAATAATTTGATCAGCGGAATCGTAGGTTGTTCGACCCGCTGCGGCGTCGTAATCCAAAACGGAATCAATCACAGCACATTGCCGAGTTTCGGAGTCGCTGACAACGTAGCTATATGTGCATGAATCCGTATCAAAAAAGTGTTTTATTTCTAACGACATAGCTGTGTATTCTCCAGAGAAGCTGACTCGGCAAGTAACTCGTCACCCGCCTTTGTATTCAGACAATACAATATATAGCGCCCTCAATATGATTAGGGTGATCATGTCACTCGACTGCCGGTGTCAAAACAAGGTGGACTCGCTGCACTGGATAGTCTAGCTTGTGTCCATGTCTGATCATATTCAAAACGCTGAATCCGCGAATTTTGCCCTACAGCAGCCCGAGTGGCGTGTCCTATCCAGCCTGTTCCCTCAGGTACACCACCTGCCCGATTTGGCGGAACACCGCTGGCAGCGAGAGCGCTTTCGGGCTGGACAAGCACTGTTCAACCCCGGCAACCCTTGCACTCGCTTTGTGTTGCTGGCACAGGGACGTGTGCGTATTCAGCTTCGCAGCCCACAGGACCGCCGACTTACGCTCTACCGCGTTCAGCCCGGCCAGCTATGCCTGCACTCGTTGATCAACCTAGTCAACCGGGAAGACTTTGCCTTTGAAGCCATCGCAGAGACCGACGGTTGGATTAGCTGGACCACAGAAGATCATTTCAACCGCTGGCTAGATGACTCCTCTGATTTTCGCCAATGGATCTTCGCCAGCTTTGGCGAGCGCATGAAAGAGATACTGGAGCGATTAGCTAGGCTCACTTTTGCCCCGCTGGAGTGGCGCTTGGCGGATTTGTTATTGGAGCGCCTCGGCAGCGACGGCAATGTGATGGCCACCCAAGCAGAGCTAGCGGCAGAACTCGGCAGTGCGCGTGAAGTTGTCAACCGCCAACTCAAACGCTGGGAAAATCTTGGCTGGATTCACAGTGGCCGAGGCAAGATAGAAGTGGTGGAAGTCTCGGCACTATTGAAATTTTTAGAATCTAGCGAAGACACCTAAACTGGAGGGGTCGACACGCCTCTCAACGCCCGATATCCAAATCGGCATCTACTGGGCGTACGATGCCTTTTAGATGCTCAAAAGGCATGTCTTTAGCCAACAACAAAAACTCACGCATATAGGCAAGCTCAAGGGAGTCCTCGCGCACCGCCGCGTACAAAGTGGCAAACACACCCTCACCCAATGATCTACTGGCCACATAATCTCGGCTGGTGTATTCCTCAGCAGCCCAGTTGGGCAACGCGCACAAACCTCTGCCGCCTGCCACCAATGCCATCATCATCACAGTCAGCTCGCTGGTGCGAATTTGCGCAGGTTCGACGCCGGCCGGGTGCAAAAATTGTCGAAAAATATCTAATTTTTTCTGCGGTACCGGATACACGATTAACGTTTCTTTGCGAAGATCTATCGGTTCCACACACGATTTTTCTAGCAGTCGGTGTTCATGTGGTAGTGCCAACACACATTCATACTTAAACAAGGGAACGTAGCTGATACCGGGTAGTCGCTCTGGATCCGCCGTGACCACCAAGTCTAGATCCCCTGCCAACAGGGCCTCAAATCCGTCAAAAGCAAATCCACCGGCTATGTCGAGTTCGATTGCCGACCATTGCTGGCGGTAGTGATCAAATGTCGGCATCAACCACAGATAGCAACTATGACACTCGATGGCAATATGCAGCCGACCACCGTCTCCGGCAGCTTGTCGCGCCAAATCTTGCTCTAGTCGATGCAATCTGGGCAAGACGTCTTTGGCAGTCTCGCATAACCTTTGTCCTGCAGCCGTCAGACTCACGGGCTTGGTTTTACGCTGCACCAGTGACAAACCCAGCCGAGATTCCAGCTCTCGCAATTGATGCGACAGCGCCGACGGGGTTAAGTGCAGACGCTCTGCTACCTGCACCAAGGTATCGCAGGCGTCGATAGTCTGGATCAGTTGTAAATGCTTACGCTGCACATCCATTGAATATTTTTCAACATAGTTTAAAAATATTTGAAATTGTAAGACATGCGATCGAAGCCGACAATAGCCTCACACTGCAATGAAGGATCGACGCCATGACGCGCCATCTCACCGCCCTACCCACTAACAGCAGCAATGCTCCTAAGCTCTCGTTTGAATTCTTCCCGCCGAAGAACGAGCGCATGCAACGCTGCCTGTGGCGCAACATCGGTCAGCTCGAACTGTTGGCTCCAAGCTTTTTTTCAGTCACCTATGGCGCGGGCGGCAGCGACCGCGAACGCAGCCTAGAGACTCTTCGGCATATGCAACAAGAATGTCCGGTACCGCTAGCCGCTCACCTGACCCACGCAGGGCACAGCAAAAACGAAGTACTAGAGATCGCCCAGCAACTCTACCAACAAGGCATTCGCTCGTTGGTTGCCCTGCGAGGCGATGCTGAATCTGTGGAAGGTGGCTTCGAGCACACTGAAGACTTCATCGCTGAACTCAAATCCTGCGCCGACTTCGATATCAGTGTCGCCGCCTACCCGGAAGTGCATCCGCTAGCCAAATCCGCTCGAGAAGACATTGAGCAACTCCGCCGCAAATTGGATGCGGGCGCCAACCGAGCGGTCACTCAATATTTCTTCGATATTGACAGTTTTCTACGCTTCCGAGACCAAGCGGCCGCTGCAGGTATCGACAAAGCCATCGTGCCAGGCATCTTGCCCATTCACCACTTTGAGCGAGTTGTCGCTTTTAGCGAGCGCTGTGGCGCCGTTCTACCCGACAGCCTGTTCGCTCTTTTTGAAGGCACAGAAGGCAACACACAAGTTCAACACACGCTGGCCAGCGACCTGGCCGTCGGTATGTGTCACGCGCTGCAATCTGAGGGGGTGCTCGACTTTCATTTTTACACACTCAATACCCCGTCGCTCAGTTTTGACATCGCACGCCAGATAGGCGCCCCCTTGGTATCAGCGGCGGCACGAGCAGCGTAAGCCAGTGTCGAGCCGTGCTAAGCTTTCAGGGCGTACTACTGGAGCTTACTTCGCTTGGCCTCTCACCCCTATTTGGATCACCCCGGCATATTGGCTTTCGCTCATCGCGGCGATAGCCAAGCCGCTCCCGAAAATACCCTAGCTGCTTTTCGCAGCGCGCACGATCTGGGATTTCGTTATTTTGAAACCGATGTGCATCTGAGTAAAGACGGCGTGCTGCTGGCCTTTCACGACCACAAGCTCGACAGAGTTACCGATAGCTGCGGGTTGATCTCCAAACTCGATCATGGACAGATTAAACAAGCCAAGGTAGGTGGAACGGATCCCATCCCCACTTTGTCTGAGTTGTTGGAAGAATTCCCCCATACTCGCATCAACATCGAACCCAAATCCGATGATGCCGTGCGGCCTTTAATCGACTTGATCAAAGCGACAAAGTCCATAGATCGCGTGTGCATGGGAAGCTTTAACGGCCGGCGTATTCAACAGATCCGGCAGGCCCTGCCCAACGCCTGCACTAGCATGGGGCCGCGCGAGACGCTCTGGGCTCGACTTGGCAGTCTGGGTCTCCCAGCGCCCGAGCTAACAGCCCATTGCGCCCAAGTCCCCACTCACTTTTTGGGTGTCCCGGTGGCCGACACGCGCTTTATCCAGCACCTGCACGAATTGGGCATGCAAACCCATATCTGGACGGTCAACGAGGAGAGCGAAATGCATCGCCTGCTCGACGCTGGGGCCACCGGCCTGATGACCGATAGACCGGCGATGCTTCGCAGCGTACTCGAAGCCCGTGGTCAGTGGTCGGCTTGAGGCCACTGAGACCCAGTTTTTTAATCTTCCATCAATTGTTCACGGGTGGGCGCTTGCACACGCAGCAACAATAGCCCGCCCACCACAAAGAGAATCAAGATAGACAACATGCCCAGACGAGCGCTCTGGGTCATGGCAGCTGTCACCCCTACCAGCAAGGGTCCGATGATCGCAGCAGACTTGCCCATCACATTGTAAAAGCCAAAGAATTCCGCGCTCTTATCTTGAGGGATGAGTTGACTAAACAACGAGCGACTCAACGCCTGCACACCGCCTTGCACCAGACCTATGGCAGCTGCCATCAAGTAGAACTGCCATGCCTCGTGCATAGTCGTGGCGAACACGGTGACAACGGAGTAGACGCCCAGCGCGATCCAGATACCCACTAGCGGCCCGAAACGTTCACCGATACGACCAAACATCAACGCGGCGGGAAAGCCAATAAACTGCACAATCAACAACGAGACAATCAACGCATCTGAGGGCAGACCAATCGACAGACCATAGTCCACTGCCATTGCTATCACCGTGTGCACACCGTCGATGTAAAACCAAAAGGCGAGCAAAAAAGCCCAAGCAGCACGGTACTGGCGAAGATTGCGCGCCGTCTCCTTTAGCTCCGCGAAAGCTTGTTTAAAGCTGACGCGCTGGACTGCCTCTTCAGGCTCTGGTTCTTTGACGTTACGAAGCAAAGGAATGCTGAATAACAACCACCAGACACCCACGCAGACAAACGAAGCGCGCACACCCGCCGCCGCATCGGCTAGACCAAACCATGCGGGTTTAAGCGTCATCATTACATTGACTGCAAACAGCAATCCGCATCCGAGATACCCTAGCGAATAGCCCACTGCCGACCAATAGTGGCGTTTGCTCTTCTTGCTTACCAACACCAGCAACGAATCATAAAAGACGTTCGCTCCCTCAAAGCCAACGCTTGCGATCACAAACAACAAAACGGCAAAGGGCCACTGCCCCTGCCCTACCAGTGCCAGCCCTGCGGTGCTGATGACGCCCAAAACCATAAATGAGCGCAGCATTCGCTTGCGCAAGCTACCCCTGTCAGCCATAGCACCCAACAAAGGAGCAAGCAGCATGACCACCAAAGCCGCAAGTGAATTGCCGAGCCCTAGATAAAAAGTACTTGTAGTGACCGCCTCTTCACCACTCCAATATTGTTTAAAGAACAACGGGTAAAAGCCTGCCACTACCGTGCAGGCAAAGGCCGAATTGGCCCAATCGTAGATCGCCCAAGAAGCAGCGGGCTTGTCTTTCAGTAGTTCTCTCAAATGGGCAACCCTTTCGTTTATCGCTTATCGAGGCAAAAGCTCTGAGGTAGCCTGCCACAAGCCAGCCTGTCTTGCGCTGAATTTCGTCGTTCACATTCATGTTGCGCGCATCGCGAATATGCTCCACCCATTTCCCCTTCTATACCGCAGTGCAGCATTTAGGGCTTAGCGGTAGTCCGAGGCGAACCCAGCAAATTCCCGTTCGCTATCAGCGCATAAGTTGATTTAGAATGCCTAGCGTTAACACACTCAAGTTAGGAGATTCACCCATGAAAAAAACATTGCTCGCCACCGCTCTGGCCTGCGTTTGCGCCACAGCGTCAGCCGCTGACAACTACAGAGTCGGCGTTTTGCTGGGCTACACAGGCCCGATAGAATCTCTGACGCCCGACATGGCAGGCTCCGCTGAAATGGCAATCAAAGAGGCAAGCGACAGTGGAGCCCTGCTTGGTGGTGCCACTCTCGAGCCCGTTCGCGGTGACTCCACCTGCGTTGACGCAGCCGCTGGCACGGCGACAGCAGA